>JAEXXS010000136.1 GCA_023451915.1 Pseudomonadota bacterium
TCGAAACCGAGCAGGTTCCACGACTGCACCATATGCGGCGGCAACGGCGCGGTCACGTCGATGACACCACCCGATGGGTTGGGGATGCGGATGCGACGCGCATGCAGATGCAGGCGCTTCTGGATGCCGCCGGGGAACTCCCAGTTCTGGTCGGCTTCGAAATATTTCGGATCGCCAATGATTGGATGGCCGATATGGGCGGCATGGACGCGGAGCTGGTGCGTGCGGCCCGTATAAGGCTCCATTTCCAGCCAGGTCAGATTGTTGCCCGCTTTTTCGATAATGCGGTAATAGGAAACCGCGTGATCGGAATCCGGCTCGCCGTGCTGGCAAACGCGCATCTTGTCGCCATCCGGCGTCTGTTCCTTGACCAGCCAGGTCGAAATCTTGTCCTCGCGCTTGCGCGGGACGCCTTTCACCAAAGCCCAGTAGGTCTTTTTCGTATCCCGTTCACGAAAGGCGGCGGTCAATGCCTGTGCAGCCCCACGCGTACGGGCTACGACCAACACGCCAGACGTATCGCGGTCGATACGGTGAACCAGCCGCGGCTTCTCGCCTCTTTTATTGCGCCATGCTTCCAGCATGCCATCAACATGGCGCGTCAATCCCGAACCGCCCTGCACGGCCAGACCGGCAGGCTTGTTGAAGACAAACACTTTCGGGTCTTCATAGATCAGCATCTGCGAGAGAACGTCGCCGTCCTGCTGGCTGCGAATGGTGCGCGCCGTGACCGGACCGGTCGCCTTTTCGTCAACGCCAAGCGGCGGAATACGAACCATCTGGTTCGCCTGAAGGCGCGTATCGGCCTTGGCGCGACCGCCATCGACACGAATCTGGCCGGAACGCAGCAATTTTTGCAGATGACCGAAGCCCAGCCCAGGAAAGTGAAGCTTGAACCAGCGATCGAGACGCATGCCCGCTTCGCTCGTATCCACAATCTTCTGTTCAACGCCTGCCATGGAGAAACCCGATCAATATCTTTTAGGGGCGCTGACATGCGCGCCAACTCGTTCGTCCCTGTCAATAGACGTGAGTTTCGCTGATTGCTAGTGCAATTCCGGAAAACTGCGATTTGAAGCCTTTTACGCCAATTAAAGCCAATATGAGCGGAAAAACCCCTAAATCTTCACACTCAGTTACATACGTTTTTAATTTATGGTTGGTGCTGACACCCAATAGCCACTTCTTCCCGTCATCAGATGTTGATACAAGAGTGGGCTAATACCATTTAGCCCCGTAAATAGAACGAGCGGGAGTGCGAAAGTGTCATTGCTCAAAATATACTGGCGAGCCATGGAATATCTTGCGGTCGAGAAAGCCGCAACGATATCGATGTGTGTCGCGAGTGTCCTCGTCGCCCTTGTTACGCTGGCTGAACCAGTCCTATTCGGTCAGGTCATTCAGGCCATTTCCGATAAGGGAGACATTATCTCCCCGCTGTCGATGTGGGCGGCGCTTGGCGTATTCAACATTATCGCAGCCGTTTTCGTGGCGCGTGGTGCGGATAGGCTTGCGCATCGCCGCCGTCTCGGCGTGATGATCGACTCCTATGAGCGCCTGATCACCATGCCGCTTGCCTGGCATCAGAAGCGTGGTACGTCCAACGCCCTGCACACCCTGATCCGCGCGACGGACTCGCTCTTCACGCTCTGGCTCGAATTCATGCGTCAGCACCTGACCACGGTCGTGGCCCTGGCGACGCTTATTCCGGTCGCGATGAACATGGATATGCGCATGTCGCTCGTCCTCATCGTGCTCGGCGTGATCTATGTCATGATCGGCCAGCTGGTCATGCGCAAGACCAAGGACGGCCAGATGGCCGTTGAAAAGCACCACCACAAGCTCTTTGAGCATGTCAGCGATACGATCAGCAATGTGTCGGTCGTGCAGAGCTATAACCGCATTGCGTCTGAAACGCAGGCGCTGCGTGATTATGCACGCAATCTGGAAAAGGCGCAGTTTCCGGTGCTCAACTGGTGGGCGCTCGCCAGCGGCTTGAACCGCATGGCATCGACCTTCTCCATGGTGGTCGTGCTGGTTCTCGGCGCCTATTTCGTGACCAAAGGCCAGATGCGCGTCGGCGATGTGATTGCCTTTATCGGCTTCGCACAGCTGATGATCGGCCGTCTCGACCAGATCAGCGCCTTCATCAACCAGACCGTGACCGCCCGCGCCAAGCTCGAAGAATTCTTTGAAATGGAAGACGCGACCGCAGACCGTCAGGAACCGCAGGACGTGGCCGATCTGGAAAACGTCAAGGGCGACATCGTTTTCGACAATGTCACCTTCGAGTTCCCGAATTCAGGTCAGGGCGTCTATGACGTTTCCTTTGAAGTGAAGCCGGGCCAGACGGTCGCCATCGTCGGCCCGACCGGTGCGGGCAAGACCACGCTGATCAATATCCTTCAGCGTGTGTTCGATCCGGCTGCTGGTCGTGTGCTGATCGACGGTGTCGATACGCGCACCGTCAGCCGCCGCTCGCTGCGCCATGCGATTGCCACCGTGTTTCAGGATGCGGGCCTGTTCAACCGTTCTGTGGAGGAAAATATCCGCGTCGGTCGTGAAGACGCTACGCATGAAGAAGTCCATGCCGCAGCCAAGGCTGCCGCAGCCCACGACTTCGTTCTCGCCAAGGCCAATGGCTACGAGACGGTCGTCGGCGAGCGCGGTTCGCAGCTTTCGGGTGGTGAACGCCAGCGTCTGGCGATTGCCCGTGCGATCCTGAAGGATTCACCGATCCTCGTGCTCGACGAAGCAACAAGCGCGCTCGACGTCGAGACCGAAGAAAAGGTGAAGCAGGCTGTGGACGATCTCAGCCAGAACCGCACCACCTTCATCATCGCGCACCGCCTGTCGACGGTTCGCTCGGCAGATCAGGTTCTGTTCATGGACAAGGGCCATCTGGTCGAACGCGGCAGCTTCGATGAGCTTGCAGCCCGTGGCGGTCGTTTCTCCGACCTGCTTCGCGCTGGTGGTCTGGCTCTTGAAGACAAGCAGGTTAACAAGCCTGCGGAAGGTATCCCGGAAGGCAGCAATGTGATGCCCTTCCCGGCTCGCGCGTAGTCGCTGATGACAGCAAACAAGAAAAAGCCCGGCACAGATGCCGGGCTTTTTTCGTTTAGAGAGGAATTTCAAATCGAAGCCCGTCATAACCGGGTTCCACATTCTCGGGCGTTTCGCGCAGCACCGTTTCGTAGTCAAGCGGCACATGCATATGCGTGAGGATCGCCCGCTTGGGCGCAAAGAGCTCGATCCATTCCAGCGCCTGTTCAAGCGAGAAATGGCTTGGATGCGGGCGATACTGCAAAGCGCCGAGGATAAGCACGTCCGCGTGACGGATATGGCGCAGGCTCTCATCCGGGAATGCGCTGA
>JAEXXS010000203.1 GCA_023451915.1 Pseudomonadota bacterium
TGGCGGTCCTCGCCTGTTTGTTCATGCCTGTCTGGTCATGAACTCATGCGGAATATGATGTTCCACTGTGAGGTTTTGTTGGCTAATTCAGACTGACGGCATGTGTCGGCTTGGGGCAAGGGGTATAGTATGGCGAAGCGGAAAGCCGGTCCGGCAGAGGCGGGAGGCTCCATGGCGAGCACATCCCAGCAGGATTTCCGTATTCTGTTCACCACCCATCCGACGCCCATGTGGGTCTATGATCCGCAGACGCTTGGCTTCATCATCATGAATGACGCAGCCTATGCACTGTACGGCTATACGCCGGATGAACTGCCGGGCATGACGGTTCTCGATATTCGTCCGCAGGCCGAGCGCGAGCGCATGCTGAGCGCTGTCCGGGATCGCAGCGATCTGGAACGCCCCGAGCGCTGGCAGCACCGGCGCGCCAATGGCGAAATCATTGAAGTCCTGACTTACGGTCGGCAAGTGCAGTTCGACGGCAAGGAAGCGATCCTCGCCATCGTGCAGGACAGGACAGAGCTTGCCGAGGCCAACCGGCAGGCAATCCATGCCCAGTCGCTGCTCGACAGCCTCGTCAGCAATCTGCCGCTCGGCGTGTTCATCAAGGACATGCAGGACGAGGGGCGTTATGTGCTCTACAATCAGGCGGCATCGCGGGCGAGCGGCAAGGCGGTCGATACGGTTGTCGGTTTTACCGATGCGGAACTGATGACCGATCTGGAGCGCCGCCAATATGCGCAGCAGGATCGTCAGGTGATGAGCAAGGGCGAAACGCTCAGCCTTGAATATAAATCCCGGCATGAGGATGGAACGCAGCGTATTTTGCGCGTCATCAAGAGTTCGATTCCCCCCGTTGAGGGCGGCACGCCGCGTTACCTGATCGGCTTGATAGAAGACATTACCGAACGACGTGAAATCGAGGAGCGCGTGGCCCATATCGCCATGCATGACAGCCTCACACGCTTGCCCAACCGCGCTTCTTTCTCCCATCATGTGGAGCAGTTGCTGAAAAAGCGGGGCGATGCGGAGCCGTTTGCGCTTTTCTATATCGACATCGATCATTTCAAGAGCATCAACGACAATGTCGGCCATCAGGCGGGCGATCAGCTCTTGCAGCAGATTGCAGAGCGGTTGCGCCAGATCACCACCGCCGACCAGTTTATCGCGCGGCTTGGCGGCGACGAGTTCGCCGTCATCTATCGCAGCGGCACCGTCGGCCAGATCGCCATGTTTGCAGACCGGGTGCTTTCCGCGTTTCAGGAACCGTTCCGGCTGGGTGACAATTCCGAATTCGTCACCTGCAGCATGGGCATTGCACAAGCGCCGCTGCATGGCGACAATTCCGATGTGCTGATGCGCAATGCCGATCTGGCGCTCAATGCGTCGAAATCGAGCGGCAGGCGCACATTCCATTTCTACCAGCACTCGCTGCGTCTGGCCGCCGAAAAGCGCCACATCATGACGAGCGAGCTGCGTCAGGCGCTGCTGTCCGAACAGTTCGAACTGCATTATCAGCCGATCTTCAATCTTGAAAGCGGACTGATTTCCGGCTTCGAAGCGCTGATCCGCTGGCGTCATCCCGAGCGCGGCATGGTATCGCCTGCGGAATTCATTCCGCTCGCCGAAGAGACCGGCCTGATCGGCCCAATCGGTGACTGGGTGCTGCTGGCCGCCTGCCGCGAAGCGGTTTCCTGGCCGGAAGATATCAAGGTTTCGGTCAATCTGTCGCCGGTCCAGTTCAGCCAGACCTCGCTTCTGCGCTCTGTCACCGATGCCCTGGATGCAGCCCGCCTGTCGCCGAACCGGCTGGAGCTGGAAATTACCGAGTCGGTGTTCCTATCCAACAGCAAGCACAATATCGAATTGTTGTTCGAGCTGCGCCGCCTTGGCGCGCGCATTGCCATGGACGATTTCGGCACCGGCTATTCCTCGCTCAGCTATCTGCGTTCCTTTCCCTTCGACAAGATCAAGATCGACCGCAGCTTCGTCTCCGGTATCGAAGCCGATACGCGCGATCTCGCCATCATCCAGGCGGTGGCAACGCTGGGTGCTGGCTTCAACATTGTGACCACCGCTGAAGGCGTGGAAACGGCGCAGCAGCTGGAACGTCTGAGAACCGAACGTTTCGGCGAGGTGCAGGGCTATCTGACTGGCCGCCCAATGCCAGCGGGCGATGTGCAGGCCTTCATCCAGAGCAATAATGGCACCGGCCTCGCCATGCCCGCAGCCCATAACCGTCTGCCGGTCTGACCCGCAAAACGCTGCCATCACAACACCGCATTTCCGCTTTAAAAAAAAGCGCTTGACCTTCCAACGGTGGGAAGGACTACTTATATGGCAATTCAGAAATCTAGCCTCTTCGGAGGTATGAGAAGGGACCGCTAGAGGTCCCGAAGAGGATTGCCATGAACAAGCCCGTCGATCACGAATCCATCAGCTTTCCCGTTCCCGTGGAAGGGATGAGCTGCGCCTCCTGTGTTTCCTCGGTCGAAAAGGCCGTGTCGAAGGTCGCAGGCGTCGACAAGGTTTCCGTCAATCTCGCTACCGAGCGCGCCGACGTCACCTTCAGGGGCGCGCCGGATCTGCCTGCGGTCATCGATGCTATTCGCAAGGCGGGCTATGAGGTTCCGTCGGGCAGCGTCGATCTCGCCATTGAAGGCATGAGCTGCGCCTCCTGCGTCAGCAAGGTCGAAAAGGCATTGAATGCGGTGCCGGGCGTGACCCGCGCCAGCGTCAATCTGGCGACCGAACGCGCGCATGTGGAACTGGCGGGCGGGGTCGAGACATCCGAACTTATCCAGGCCGTTGAGAAAGCCGGTTACGAGGCGCGGTCACTGAACGATAACAAGGATGAAGCACCAGCCGAAACCCAAAGCGAAAAGCGCGATGCCGAAGCTGCGGAACTGAAGAAGAGCGTTCTGCTGGCGGCAGTTTTGACCCTTCCTGTTTTCGTGCTTGAAATGGGATCGCATCTCATTCCCGCTGTCCATATGTTCGTGATGGACCGGATCGGCATGCAAAACAGCTGGTATCTGCAATTCGTGTTGACCACGCTCGTGCTGTTCGGTCCGGGACTGCGCTTTTTCAAAAAGGGCATTCCGGCGCTGCTGCGCGCCACACCGGATATGAATTCGCTGGTTGTCGTCGGCACGCTTGCGGCCTGGGGCTTCTCGCTTGTCGCAACCTTCCTGCCGGGCGTTTTGCCAGCAGGCACGGTCAATGTTTATTTCGAGGCGGCGGCGGTCATCGTCACGCTGATCCTGATCGGGCGCTATCTTGAAGCGCGTGCCAAGGGACGCACCAGTGCGGCGATCAGCCGTCTGGTCGGCTTGCAGGCTAAGTCGGCGCGCGTGGTGCGCGATGGCGAGACGGTCGACGTACCGCTCGAAGACGTGCGCGCAGGCGATATTGTGCAGGTTCGCCCCGGCGAGAAAGTGCCGGTTGACGGTGAGGTGATCGAAGGCTCGTCCTATGTCGATGAATCGATGATTACCGGCGAGCCTGTGCCTGTCGCCAAGGAAAAGGGTGCGGAAGTGGTCGGCGGCACCATCAACAAAACCGGCGCTTTCACCTTCCGCGCCACCAAGGTTGGCCGCGACATGGTGATCTCGCAGATCATACGCATGGTTGAGGATGCGCAAGCCGACAAGCTGCCCATTCAGGCCAAGGTCGACAAGGTGACGGGCTGGTTCGTGCCCGCCGTCATGGCCGCTGCAGCGCTGACCTTCGTGCTCTGGCTCGCCATTGGCGGCACGGCGATGCTCGGTTATGCGCTGGTCAATGCCATTGCCGTGCTCATCATCGCTTGCCCGTGCGCCATGGGCCTCGCCACCCCAACGTCGATCATGGTTGGCACTGGCCGTGCGGCAGAGTTCGGTGTTCTGTTTCGCCGGGGCGATGCGCTGCAGACCTTGCGTGATGCAACGATCATCGCTGTCGACAAGACCGGCACACTGACCCAAGGCAAGCCCGCATTGGCGCATTTTGCAACGGTCGATGGTTTCGACAGACAAGAGCTTCTGGCGCTGATGGCAGCGGTTGAAGCCCGCTCCGAACACCCGATTGCCGACGCCATCGTGGCCGCTGCACAGGAACAGGGCCTGAAGCTCGCGGATGTCTCGGCTTTCGAAGCCGTGCCGGGTTTCGGTCTCAAGGCCACCGTCTCTGGGCATGAAGTCGCCATCGGCGCTGATCGCTATATGGCGAAGCTCGGCCATGATGTGGCGGTATTTGCCGAGGATGCAAAGCGTCTGGGC
>JAEXXS010000206.1 GCA_023451915.1 Pseudomonadota bacterium
GTCCAGCCCTTCCTTCTTGTAGTCGTGAAAACCATAGTCGATGCCATGGTCCTCAAGCCATGTGCGCGCCTTCTTCATGGTGTCGCAGTTTTTGATACCGTAGATGGTCACGCTCATGGTCGACTCCTTCAATCTTTTCAGCGATCAAAGGCTAATACGCGTTTCGGTTCAACCCTTTATCTCGACCTATTGCGCATCGTGAAAGATTATGCCCAGCGTATGTCGCATGCCCGAGCGAATACGGCTGACCCCGTGCCGCATCTTGACCCGGTAATCGCCGCGTGTGCCCTGCACCGGGCGGTCGTTGACGGCGAAGATCACCGCGTCTCCCTGTTGAAGGGGCACCACTTCCGCCCTGCTCTGCATGCGCGGGCGTTGCTCGGTGAGTACGAATTCGCCGCCGGAAAAATCCTCACCCGGTTTCGACAGAAGGATCGCCACCTGCAACGGGAAGGCGATGTCGCCATAAAGGTCTTGATGCAGACAATTATAATCCCCCTCGCCATATTGCAAAAGAAGCGGCGTCGGGCGCGACTGCCCGGCTGCATGGCAGCGATCCAGAAAGGCGTCATGGCTTGGCGGATAGAGGGTGTCGCTGCCCATTCTCCGGTTCCACGCATTGGCGATGGGCGCGAGCTGCGGATAGAGATTTTCACGCAAGCCCGCAATTAAGGCAGGCAGCGGATAGGCGTAATATTTGTATTCGCCGCGCCCAAAACCGTGCCGTGCCATGGAAATGGTGGTGCGAAATGCGGCGGAATCATGCCATTTCGTGGCAAAATTGTGGCACTCGCTTTCGGAAAGGAGTTT
Source organism: Pseudomonadota bacterium (assembly GCA_023451915.1). The sequence continues at coordinate 811 of JAEXXS010000206.1, forward strand.
TGGGAGAATGGCCGTACCGAATGTGTCGAGTTCGGCACCGATCTTCTCCCAGTCATAGGCGGCGACTTTTGCCGCCGCCATTTCGGGGTCGCCGCTCATGCTTCACGCTCCCGCTTCAGGAGATCGCGCTTGCGCTCGACACCCCAGCGATAGCCGGACAGCCCGCCATCATTGCGCACGACACGGTGGCAGGGCACCGCAACGGCGATCTTGTTGGCAGCGCAAGCCTGCGCAACGGCGCGAACGGCTTTCGGCGCGCCGATCCGTTCGGCAATATCCGTGTAGCTCGCTGTTTTTCCTGCCAGAATTTCCCGCAAGGCCTGCCAGACGCGCTGCTGGAACGCCGTACCCCGCAAATCAAGCGGGAGGTCGAGACCAATACCCGGCGCTTCGACAAAGCCCACCACCTGCGCGATCATGTCTTCGAAGTCGCGGTCAGCCCCGATGAGATTGGCTTTGGGAAAGCGCTTTTCCAGATCGCGGATCAGCGCTTCGGGATCATCGCCCATCAAAATGGCGCAGACGCCCTTGTCGCTCGCCGCCACAAGAACTGCGCCAAGCGCCGATTGCCCGATGGCGAAACGAATATCGGCATCCTTGCCGCCCTGCCGGTAAGTCTTTGGCGTCATTCCAAGAATCCGGTCTGAGGCCTCATAGAAGCGGCTGCTGGAATTATAACCGGCATCATAGATCGCATCGGTGACGCGGATTTCCGGCGCGTCGAGCGCCACCCGCATTTTACGGGCGCGATGCGCATCCGCATAGGCTTTCGGCGTCAACCCGGTGAAGGCTTTGAAGATGCGATGGAAATGCGCCGGGCTGGTCTTCACCGCATCCGCGATTTCTTCCAGAGACGGCACTTCTTCCGCCGCCTCGATATAGCGGCAGGCAGAAGCCACGATTTCGGCATGGCGCGCATTGTTTTGCGTGGCGAGCGTTTCGGTCAGATGCGGCTTGCAGCGCAGGCAGGGGCGAAAGCCTGCCCGCTCTGCATCCTCGCAGCGGTCGAAAAACTGCACGTTTTCGCGCTTTCCCCGTCGCGACGGGCAGGACGAGCGGCAATAAACGCCCGTTGTGCGCACGGCATAAACGAAGGTTCCGTCCGACGCTTTGTCGCGTCCGAGCACTTTCTGCCAGCGGCTTTCATCGGGATCGTGCTTTGTGAGGGTCATAAGGTTCATGTCCGTGTTCCTTCTTTATATGAACCAGACATAGAACCTTACAAGGGCGCTCACACTCCGCTGCTTGCTTTCAAATTTGCATCACGCCTTGCGCGCATCCGCAATGGCCGCGATCAATTCCTGCTGCTTCATCACGCCGCCATAAAGCTTGGTGCCAATGACGAAAGACGGCGTGCCGCTGAAATTGAACGCTTCGCCCTGATTCATGTTGCGTTCCAGAATGCCGTTGATGCGCTTGGAATCGGCCTTGTAGGCCGTTTCAAGCTGGGCTGCGTCGAGACCGCCCTTCTTCATGGCGGCATCGACCTGCTCCTTGGTCAGACGGCCCGGCGTCGCCATCAGCGCTTCCATGGCCTTGACGTAATTGCCGGATTTTTCTGCCGCCAGAACAAGCCGCGCCGCATAGGCTGACGTATCGCCGAAAATGATCCAGTCCTTCAGAACCAGCCGCACATTGCCGTCTTCCTTGACGACGCGCATCAGCTCACCATGGCCCTTTTTGCAATAGGGGCATTGATAGTCGAAATATTCGACGATGGTGACATTGCCATGCGGATTACCGAGAACCGGGATTTCCTTATCGTAGAGAACCTCGGCCACGGTGGGAACGGCCTGTGCCAGACCCTGCACGCCGGAAAGCCCGAGTGTCGCGACGGTCCCGGCTGAAACAGCCAGCATCTGACGGCGGTTTATCATGAACTCACTCCCATGCCGGATTGCGACTTGTCGAGCACCACAACGCGGGCGCCAGTTGGCGCACGCTTGTAGAGATCGAGAATGTCCTGATTGAAAAGACGGATACAGCCCGAAGACGCGGCCTTGCCGACCGACCACGGCTCATTGGTGCCATGGATGCGATAGAGCGTGTCCTTGCCGTCGCGATAGAGATAGAGAGCGCGCGCGCCCAGCGGATTGCGGATGCCGCCCTCCAGACCATTGGCGTATTTCGCATAATGATCGGGATTGCGCTTGATCATATTGGCGGTCGGGGTCCAGCGCGGCCATTGCGATTTATAGGCGACCTTGGCTTCGCCCTTGAAGGTCAGCCCGGCGCGGCCGACACCGACGGAATAGCGCATGGCCTTGCCGCCCGGCTGCACGAGATAGAGATAGCGCGCATAGGGATCGACAATGATGGTGCCGACCGGATGATCGGTCGCGTAGTCGACCTGCTTGCGCAGGTTGCGCTCGGCAATCTTGTTGACGTCGAGTGCGGGAATGAAGTTCTTGCCGTCGGTGACAGCACCATACATCACTTCATATTCGCTGCGCGCGGTCTGTACTTCCGGCTCCGCAACGGCTGCGACTTCCACCGGCTGCGGCTCAACCACCACCGGCTGAACAACAGGTGCTGGCATGACAACCGCGATCGGCTGCTCGGCGGAAGTCGTCGTGCAGGCGGCGGCTGCCAGCGGCAGCACAGCGATGGCGGCAATGCGCAACAACCGCACGGCGATGCGGTATCTGTCGTCCCCGCGCTTCATAATCGTCCAAGCCCCCGGCATCATCTTCAATCCTTGTTTCTGCGGTTACATCCGGCCATCGGCTGTAAGACCAACCGACCGGACAATGGTGGCGGACGTGACATCGCCCACCAGTCTTGTCCCCTCCCGCTCGCGGCTTGCCTTGTCGAAGAAAATCATCGTCGGCGGGCCAGCCACTTTCAGCTTCGCCATCAGGTCCGCATTGCCATTGGTCAGATCGGAAATATCCGCCTTGATGAGCTGATAGCCGTTCAGGCTTTTCTTCACATCGGCATCCGGCAACACGCGCTTTTCCACGGTTGCGCAACTCACGCACCAATCCGCCGTGAAATAGATCAGCGTCGGGCGCGAGCCTTCCACTGTCGCAAGCTTCTCCTGAAGGGAAGAAACCGTATCGACCGGCGCGAATCGCAGCTCGGTCCCATTCTGGTTGTCGCCACGGTTAGCGAATACGGCCAGCGGTTGCAACGGATCTCTGCCGCCAGAGGCAAGGCCGAGCATCAAAATGGTGGCATAAACGAAGGCTGCCGCGCCAATCGTGCGGGCGACCACGCTGTGCCCCGGCACTTTGAGAAAGGCAAAACTTGCCACGCCGAACAGCAGAATGGCCCAAAGCGCCATATCCATGCCGGAAGGCAAAAGCGGTGCGGCCATGAAGATGGCAGTTGCCAGAAAACCGAAGCCGAAAATCTGCTTCACGGTTTCCATCCACGCTCCCGCGCGCGGCAGCGTGCCCGCGCCGAGCGTCGCAAAAGCGATCAACGGCAAGCCCTTGCCGATACCAAGCGCGAAGAGCGCCCCCGCACCGAGCGCGACATTGGCCGTCTGTGCAATATAGAGAAGCGCGCCCGCCAGCGGTGCGGTCACGCAAGGACCGACAATCAGCACCGA
>JAEXXS010000216.1 GCA_023451915.1 Pseudomonadota bacterium
GCCGAGCATGATCGAAAGCCCGGTGCATTTGGCGGAAATCAGTCCATTGCCCGGTTTGGTGGAACGCAGAATATAGGTCGTGAAGGATTTGGGGTCGGCATAGCGCACGGTGATCAGGCGCGAGCCGTGCAGAATGAACGTCACTGGCGCCAGTTCGCGATGGTCTAGATCGACGGCGTGGAGAATGGGCACGGTGAGATATTGCGCGCCGTTTTCCATGTAGAAGCGGCTCGATTCCTCGATTTCCGTCATGTCTTCGCGCGTGGGGATGGAAATGCCGGTCCACGCTTCAACGATGTGATCTTCACTGACGCCGGGTGTGGAAAGATCGATCCAGATCACGCTGTCCGGCAAAGGTGTGCCCGGTTCGACTTCCATTTTCTCGAGATGGTCACCGGAAAGGCTGTAGAGCGTGATCATGCTGGCACCTGCTGGCTGCGAATGAAAATACAATCTGCGCGAAAATTGTTAGAGCATTTTGAAGTTAAATGAAAATATCCGGTCGAACACAAGTGCGGGATTAGCACGGGACTGTGACAAGATAATCGCGCTTGTTGACAGGTGCGACAGGCTTCGCTAATTCATCAAGTCATCCGATGAATTTGGCAAGCTTTATGAAAACCGTTTCACGCAAAAGCCTGACGGAAGCGGCGACGCAATCCATTCGTTCCGAAATCACCTCGGGGCGCTGGGCTGTGGGCGAGCAATTGCCGAACGAAGCTCAGCTTTCGGCGCGACTTGGTGTCAGCCGCGGCACGGTGCGCGAGGCCGTTCGGGCGCTTGTGGCGCAGGGCATGCTGGAAACGCGGCAGGGCTCCGGCACTTATGTTCGCTCGAAGACCGACACGGCGCGCAGCCTCAACCGCATACGCCATACGAGCCTGCGCGACCGGCTGGAAATGCGTGCGGCGCTGGAAGTGGAGGCCGCGCGGCTTGCCGCGCAGCGCATCACGCCGCAGACGATTGCGCATCTGGAAGCCATGCTGGCATCGCGCGGTCTGCGCGAGGAGACCGACCGGACGACATTTGTTGAACGCGATTTTGCGTTTCATGAAGCCATTGCCGCCGCCTCCGGCAATGATGCGCTGATTGAGGTCTATGGCTTTTTTTCCGCATCGATCCGCGAATCCATCGAAGCCACGATCGATGGCGAACTGCCGGAACCGGATTTTGAAGCGCATCGCCAGATCGTTGCAGCGATCGCCACCGGCGACCCGGACAAGGCCAGCGCGACGGTTCGTCGTTTTATGGCGCCCCTGATTGAAGAACTGGAAAGGTTGCTCGCATCATGAGCCGCATCAATGGCGTGCCCCCCGCAGCACGGGACGAGTACACCCTGTCATCGCAGCCGGAACAACTGGTTGATGCCGAAGCGGACAGCGTGCCGCCGCCCTCGGTACCGCAAATGCCGAGCAAGGCGTCGCGCATCCTGCTTGGACTGAGCCTCGTGCTGATTGCCGCCAATCTGCGTCCGGTCTTTTCCAGCGTTTCCGTGCTTTTGCCGGAAATCATCGAGGGCACCGGCATGTCGTCGCTGGCCGCAGGCGTGCTGACGACTTTGCCGGTCGTCTGCCTTGGCGCATTCGCGCCCTTTGCGCCGCGTCTCGCGCAGCGGTTCGGCGCCGAGCGCGTGCTGCTGGCTGTTCTGGTTGTACTGACGATCGGCACGGGGCTGCGCGGTATCGGGTCTTTCTGGTCGCTTTATATGGGCGCAACCCTTGCCGGTGCGGCGATTGCCATGGGCAATGTGCTGCTGCCGGGTGTGGTGAAGCGCGATTTCCCGAAAACCGCCGCGATCATGACCGGGCTTTACACGATGGCGCTTTGCGGCGGTGCTGCGTCTGCAGCGGGCTTCACTATCCCGATCAAGAACATGCTTGGCGGCTCGTGGAATCTCGCTCTGGCGTTCTGGGCCATTCCGGCTGCGCTGGTTCTGGTGCTGTGGCTGCCGCAGGCGCTGCGCAGCAAGCACAATGTCGCGCATTCAGGCTTCCGCGTCGTTGGTCTGTGGAAAGACGCACTTGCCTGGCAGGTAACGCTCTTCATGGGGCTGCAATCGTCGACGGCCTATATCGTGTTCGGTTGGCTGGCGCCGATCCTGCGTGAGCGGGGGATGAGCCCGGCTGCGGCGGGCGGTCTGGTGTCGTTTTCGATCATGGCGCAGGTCGTGACCTGCCTGCTGATCCCGTCGATTGCGGTGCGCCAGAAAAGCCAGAGCTTTATCAATGTCTTTCTCTGCGCCTGCGCATCGCTTGCGCTGATCGGTTTTCTCTATCTGCCGCAATGGAGCTTCTGGATACTGGCTATCATTCAGGGCATCGGGCAGGGCGGGCTGATTGCCGCTGCAATGATGGTGATCGTGCTGCGCTCGCCGGATTCGCACACGGCGGCGCATCTTTCGGGAATGGCGCAATGTGTCGGCTATATTCTCGCGGCGGTAGGCCCGCTGGTCGTCGGTATGATTCACAGCGCCACGGGAAGCTTTGCCGCAAGCGGTCTGTTCTTCGCGGTGCTGGGATTGGGCGCTGCCATTAATGGCTGGCTGTCCGGACGCGCCCGCCATGTCGGGGCGAGAACCATACACAAGGACGCATAGAGCGCATCCCGAAAAGTGTGAAACGGTTTTCGGGAAAGATGCGCGTTAAAACAAAGAATTAGAGCGCCGATCTGATCCAATCAGATCGAAACGCGCTCTAAACAAAAACCCCGGCCATCGAGCCGGGGTTTTTCGTTGCGAAATCGAGGTGCTCAGATGAACTGGCCGAGACCGGGGATCGAGCCGATCACCGCGTCAACCGGCGCGTCGCCAGCCTTTTCCTTGGCGAAACGGATGGTTTCCTTGGCAACGCCAGAAATCTCACCCATGCCGAGGCCAGCGCCCATGAGCTGCGAGCCGAGGCCCATTACGCCGCCCATCAGGTTGGACAGGAAACCGCCGCCCTTCACCTGTGCAACGGCTTCGGCAGCACCGGGGATCGCGGCCAGAAGCTGCTGAACCTGATCCGCCGGACCTTCTTTCTGAAGGAATGCGAGGATCATGCCGACAGACTTTTCCGCCGTCGCGGCATCAATGCCGACATTCGAGGTGATGCGTGCGATCAGTTCTTCCATGGAAACTCTCCCAAAAATCTTACGTTTACGTAATATGCATTCTCGCTATCGCTTTGCAAGCATGCTCGGATCAAAAATATAGGGAATTTTTCAGCTGTTTTGACGACAAAAGCGGTTCTCACTGTAGAGCATGGGCTTTATCGTTGTCGCGTGACGGGACGGCGGCTATATCTCACAGGAGTGCGGCTTTGGATATGCCGGTCGAAACGAGGAGCAAATCGCCTGATGACTGCTGACGACGCAATTTTCCTTGGCGCAAGCCGCAAGCCGGACGATTCCTACCAGCAGCCGGAATATCTGGCGCTGAAATATGGCAACAGGCACGGTCTGGTCACCGGCGCGACGGGTACGGGCAAGACCGTAACCCTCCAGGTGCTGGCGGAAAGCTTTTCCGCCGCGGGCGTTCCGGTCTTCTGCGCCGATATCAAGGGCGATCTGTCGGGCATTGCCGCTGTGGGCGTGGCGAATGACGGCCTGAAAAAGCGGGCCGAGGAAATCAAGCTCGATCCTTATGAGCTGCGCGCGTCGCCCGTGATCTTCTGGGATATTTTCGGCGAGCAGGGACACCCGGTTCGCGCCACCATTTCGGAAATGGGGCCGCTGCTGCTATCGCGCCTGATGAACCTGACGGAAGCACAGGAAGGCGTGCTGAACATCGCATTCCGCCTCTCCGACGAAGAGGGGCTTCTGCTGCTCGATCTGAAGGATCTCCAGGCGATCCTCAAGGAAATGGCGGAACGTTCCTCCGAGCTTTCGGGAAAATACGGCAACGTCAACAAGGCGTCGGTCGGTGCGGTGCAGCGGTCTTTGCTGGTGCTGGAACAACAGGGCGGCGCGAAGTTCTTCGGCGAACCGGCCCTGACCATTGCCGATCTGATGCGCACTACGACGGACGGGCGCGGCGTGGTCAGCGTGCTTGCCGCCGACAAGCTGATGATGAGCCCGCGCCTTTATTCGACGTTTCTGCTCTGGCTGATGTCGGAACTTTTCGAAGCGCTGCCGGAAGTGGGCGACCCGGACAAGCCAAGGCTCGTCTTCTTCTTCGACGAAGCGCATCTTCTATTCGATGAAGCGCCGAAAGCGCTGGTCGATCGCGTCGAACAGGTCGTTCGCCTCATCCGTTCCAAGGGCGTTGGCGTCTATTTCGTGACGCAGAACCCGCTCGACGTGCCGGAAACGGTTCTGGCACAGCTCGGCAATCGTGTGCAGCATGCGCTGCGCGCCTATACGCCGCGCGAGACCAATGCGGTGAAAACCGCCGCCGATACATTCCGCCCCAATCCGGATTTCAAGACCTTCGACGCGATCACCAATCTGGCGACTGGCGAGGCGCTGGTCTCGACCTTGCAGGCCAAGGGCGTGCCGTCCATGGTGCAGCGCACGCTCATTCGCCCGCCTGCATCGCGCATCGGCCCGCTGACGCCGGAAGAACGCGCCAGGATCATCGCCGCAAGCCCGGTCTCCGGCCAGTACGATACGGTTGTTGATCGCGATTCCGCGTTCGAAATGCTGGCGCGCAAGGCGCAGAACGCAACGGTTGAGCAGCAGAAGAATAAGCAAGAGGAAGAAGGCGGCGGCGGTCTGCTGGGCGATCTCCTCGGCACGGCGCTTGGCACCGGCAAACGCTCCGGCCGTCAGACGGTCGCGGAAACGGCGATGAAGTCGGTCGTGCGTTCCGTCGGCAATTCGCTGGGTCGCGCCTTGGTGCGCGGCATTTTGGGGAGTTTCAAGAAGTAAGGGAATAGGGGAGTAGGGGAATAAGGGAGTAAGTGAATAAGGGATAAGATTTTCAGGCGGCAAAAACATACTGCCCTATTCCCTTATTCCCCTATCCCTTAACTCACATGACGAGAATCGGCGACTTCGGCGGCACGCGATCGTAAAGATCGATGATATCCTGATTGAGGAAGCGTACGCAGCCTGACGAAACCGCCTTGCCGATGGACCACCATTCCGGATTGCCGTGTAGGCGGTAGAGCGTGTCCTTGCCGTCCTGGAAAATATAGAGCGCACGCGCGCCGAGCGGGTTCTTGAGGCCCGGAGCCATGCCGCCATTGGCAGAGCTGTACTGGACCAGTTCCGGCTGGCGGGCGACCATTTCATCCGGCGGCGTCCAGCGCGGCCACTGGCGCTTGTACTGGATCACAGCGCGACCGGACCATGCAAAGCCTTCGCGTCCGATGCCGACGCCATAGCGCA
>JAEXXS010000217.1 GCA_023451915.1 Pseudomonadota bacterium
CTACTCCCCTATTCCCTTCTTAGTGGTCCAACGCCTTCACAATACTCTCGACCATCTTCTTCGCATCGGCGAAGAGCATCATAGTGTTGTCGCGGAAGAACAGTTCGTTTTCCACGCCCGCATAGCCAGAGCCCATGCCGCGCTTGATGAACAGAACCGTGCCAGCCTTGTCGACATCCAGGATCGGCATGCCGAAGATCGGTGACTTCGGATCGGTCTTCGCTGCCGGATTGGTGACGTCATTCGCGCCGATCACGAAAGCCACATCGGCCTGCGCGAATTCCGAATTGATGTCTTCCAGCTCGAACACTTCATCATAAGGCACGTTGGCCTCGGCCAGCAGCACGTTCATATGGCCCGGCATACGACCGGCCACCGGATGGATGGCATATTTGACCTCTACGCCTTCGGCCTTGAGCTTGTCAGCCATTTCACGCAGCGCGTGCTGGGCCTGCGCCACCGCCATGCCATAGCCCGGCACGATGATCACCTTGGACGCGTTCTTCATGATGAAGGCCGCATCGTCGGCAGAACCCTGCTTGACCGGACGCTGTTCAACCTCGCCAGCCGGACCGCCAGACGTATCGCCGCCAAAGCCGCCCAGAATGACCGAGATGAACGAACGGTTCATGCCCTTACACATGATGTAGGACAGGATCGCGCCCGAAGAGCCGACCAGCGCGCCGGTGATGATCAGCGCCAGATTGCCAAGCGTGAAGCCGATGCCTGCCGCTGCCCAGCCGGAATAGGAATTGAGCATGGAGACCACGACCGGCATATCCGCACCGCCGATTGGCACGATGATCAGCACGCCAAATACCAGCGACAGAAGCACGATCAGCCAGAACACAAAATGGCTTTCGGTGTTCACCAGCACAACGACCAGCAGCACAATTGCTGCCGCCAGCACGGCATTGATGACATGACGCCCCGGCAGCATGATCGGCTTGCCCGACATGCGACCGTCCAGCTTGAGAAAGGCGATGATCGAGCCGGTGAAGGTGATCGCGCCGATGGCGACGCCCAGCGACATTTCGATCAGCGCCTGACCATGGATCTGGCCCACTTCACCGATGCCGAAGGAATGCGGCGAGTAAATTGCGGCCGCGGCCACCAGAACGGCGGCAAGACCGATCAGCGAGTGGAACGCGGCCACAAGCTGCGGCATGGCCGTCATGGCGATGCGGCGCGCGATAACCGCACCGATGCCGCCGCCAATGGCAATGCCGATGACGATCAGCGCCAGACCGCCGAAGCTTGGACGCGCCAGCAGAAGCGTGGTGACGATGGAAATCGCCATACCGATCATGCCGTACATATTGCCCTGACGGCTGGTCGTCGGATGCGACAGGCCGCGCAGCGCCAGAATGAACAGCACGCCAGAGACGAGGTAAAGGAAGGCTGCGAGATTAACGCTCATAATGGTTCAGCCTCACTTTTCTTTTTTCTTGTACATGGCGAGCATGCGCTGGGTGACCAGGAAGCCGCCAAAAATGTTGACGCTCGCCAGAATGAGCGCAATGAAACCGAAGCCGGTTGCCCAGCCCGAAAGCGAAAGGCCGACCGCCAGAAGCGCGCCCACCACGATCACCGACGAAATTGCGTTGGTAACGGCCATCAGCGGGGTGTGCAGCGCAGGCGTAACCGACCACACGACATAATAGCCGACGAAAATCGACAGGATGAAAATCGCAAAGCGGAACACGAACGGGTCGATCGCCCCGCCCGATGCGGCATGCGCGGCAGCCGCCGCTGCATCACCCAGCCCACCGGCGTTTTCCGCAGCCTGACGGACGGCATCTGCGGCCTGGTTCAGGCTCTCAAGAGCTTTATCGAGACTAGTTTCGGCCATTATGCCTCTCCTCCATCAACTGGAGATTTGGGGGATGACGAAGACTTTGCGGCAGCCTTCGGTGCTTTTGCAGGCGCTTTTTTCGCTGCTTCCTTCGCTGTTTTCGGGGCAGCTGGTTTCGCTGCATCACCAACGACCTCTGCCTTTGCCACTTTCGGCTTTGGTGCCGCTTTCGGTTTGGCAGCGGCCTTTTCAGCGACAGCAGCGGGCGCGGCGTCGGCCTTGGCGAAGGCCGGATGCAAAATCTTGCCCTGATGGGTCAGAAGCGTCGCCTTGACCAGTTCGTCCTCAGGATCGATCTTGAGAAGCTTGGTTTCCTTATCGACCAGCGTTTCAAGGAAAGCGATCAGATTGCGCGCATAAAGCTGCGACGCGCTTGCGGCGATGCGGCCCGAGACGTTGAGATAACCAACAATCCTGACGCCATTCACTTCGGCAATTTGACCGGGGACAGCGCCTTCGACATTGCCGCCGCGCTCAACCGCGAGATCGACCAGCACGGAGCCCGGACGCATGGAAGCAACCATTTCCTTGGACACAAGACGCGGGGCCGGACGGCCCGGAATGAGCGCCGTGGTAATGACGATATCCTGCTTGGCGATATGATCGGCAACGAGTGCGGCCTGCTTCGCCTGATATTCCTTCGACATTTCCTTCGCGTAACCGCCGGAGGTTTCGGCAGCCTTGAACTCCTCATCCTCGACGGCGATGAATTTCGCACCGAGCGAGGCGACCTGTTCCTTGGCGGCGGGGCGAACGTCGGTTGCCGTCACGACAGCACCGAGGCGGCGTGCCGTTGCGATGGCCTGAAGACCGGCAACGCCCGCCCCCATCACGAAAACCTTGGCGGCGGGAACCGTCCCCGCTGCCGTCATCATCATCGGCATGGCGCGATCATAAACTTCCGCCGCGTCGATCACGGCCTGATAACCGGCAAGGTTTGCCTGTGACGACAGCACGTCCATCACCTGCGCACGGGTGATGCGCGGCATGAATTCCATCGTGAAAGCCGAAATTCCGGCCTTGGCCAACGCCGCCACCGCATCTTCATGACCATAGGATCAAGCATGGCAAACAGTGCTGCGCCCGATTTATACCCTTTGAGTTCCGTATCCGTGGGACGGCGCACTTTCAAAATGACGTCTGCCGTTTTGGCGTCTGCCGTAGTGCCGATGCGGGCGCCCGCTGCCGCAAATTCGGCATCGGGAATGCGCGATTTCTCGCCCGCGCCTTTTTCCACGACAACATCGAAGCCGAGCGCGATGAATTTCTTCACCGTC
>JAEXXS010000251.1 GCA_023451915.1 Pseudomonadota bacterium
TCGGCTTCGGCTATTTCGTCTCCGGGCTCTGGTGGATCGGGACGGCCCTTCTGGTCGATGCAGACCAGTTTGCCTGGGCCTTGCCGCTGGCCGTGCTGGGCCTGCCCGCCTTTCTGGCGATTTTCTACGCCTTCGCGACCATGGTTGCCCGCATCTTCTGGTCCGACGGGCTGGGGCGTATTTTCGCGCTGGCCTTCGGTTTCGCGCTTGCCGAATGGCTGCGGACGTTTCTGCTGACCGGTTTTCCATGGAATGCCATTGGCTATGCGGCGATGCCAGTGCCCGTGTTGATGCAATCGGTCGCCGTGGTCGGCCTTGTCGGGATGAGCGCGCTGGCTGTGTTCATCTTTGCCTCGCCCGCATTGTTGATCGGCGGACGGTTTGCGAGAAGCGGCATCGCGCTCGCCATCCTTCTTGCCGCAGCCCATGTCGGCTTCGGTGTGTGGACCTTGTCGCAAGCGCCCGCCGTCGGCGATGAGAAGGGCACGGTCAATATCCGCATCGTGCAGCCTTCGATCGCGCAGAGCCTGAAATGGGACAATGCCGAGCGGCGCTCGATCTTCGACAAGCTGATTACTCTGACGGCGCAAGCACCTGCGGACGGCAAGCCGATGCCCGATATCATCCTTTGGCCTGAAACAGCCGTGCCTTACATTCTGACATCGACCCCGGAGGCTCTGGCCCAGATCGGCAATACATTGCAGGATGGTCAGGTGCTGCTGACAGGCGTCGTGCGTGAGGAAAAGGCCACAGGCAGCGGCGAGCCGCGCTACTATAATTCCATCTATGCGATCAACGACCGGGGGGAGATTACCGATGCCGCCGACAAGGTGCATCTGGTTCCGTTCGGCGAATATCTGCCGTTTGAAAGCTTTTTGCGCCGTCTGGGACTTCAGGAAGTGGTCGAAATGCCGGGGGGCTTTACCGCCGGTTCGTCGCGGCGTCTTTTGAATGTCGGCCCCGGCCAGAGGTTCTTGCCGCTTATCTGCTACGAAGCGATTTTCCCGGACGAGCTTGGTTTTTCCGGCTCGCAGGCAAGCGCGCCCACGGCAATCGTCAATGTGACGAATGATGCCTGGTATGGCGACACGCCGGGGCCCTACCAGCATTTCCGGCAGGCGCAGGTTCGTGCCGTAGAGCAGGGCTTGCCGCTGATACGTGCGGCCAATAACGGGCTTTCGGCGGTAACGGATTCCTACGGTCGAATCACTGACGGCCTTGCGCTGGACGCGGTCGGTGTTGTCGATACTTCCCTACCGTCAGCTCGTGCACCATTTTGGGGCACGGCACCGGGATCGAAACAGACGATAACGATCCTGTTAACCTTACTCTTTGTCAACGTTGCTTTCACGGTGTCATTCCGCAGGCGTTTTCATTGACACGGCAATTTTGTTAAGATGTTATACCGGCGCGGTGACGGTTGCCACGTGCGAAATCGTGCGAAACGCGTCAGACTACCTCCCACAACGTGATGTTATCCCTGTTCTGATGAACAGTACATGAATGAAAGCTCGCAGCCGCGAGGAGTGACAGCTGTATGATTGAGAATAAAAAGAAGCCCAACCCAATCGACGTACATGTCGGCAGCCGCATTCGTCTCCGCCGCAATATGCTGGGCCTCAGTCAGGAAAAGCTTGGCGAGAATCTCGGCATCACGTTTCAGCAGATTCAAAAATACGAGAAGGGCACCAATCGCGTCGGCGCAAGCCGCCTTCAGGCGATCTCGGCCATTCTCAATGTTCCGGTTTCCTTTTTCTTCGAAGATGCGCCGGGATCGAACCCTGTAGGCCAGGAAGGCTTTGCGGAAGATAATGAAGCGACCTATGTGGTCGATTTCCTGAATTCCAATGAAGGCGTCCAGCTGACCCGCGCGTTCACGAAAATTTCAGATCCGAAAGTGCGCCGCAAAATCATCGATCTGGTGAAGTCGCTGGCGGCAGACGCAGAGTAAGCGACCCCCTCTTACGCCCCTATTTTGGCGGTTTATGCGCCTTTTTCCCCTTTTGGCGGTGGCTTGGCGGCCTTGGGAATGAATTTTTCCAACCGCGCCCTGTCGTAATACGAAAATGCATTGACGGTTTGATCCTAACTTCGCTAACACTTTGGCGCGCCCGGAAAGTTCCGGGCGCTACTGTGTTTCCTAGGCGGAGATGTTCTCCGTTGGATTTTCAAGAGGGGTTACCCGTGTCGCGCAGTTCTTATCTCTTCACCAGCGAATCTGTGTCTGAAGGACACCCGGACAAGGTTTGCGATCGTATCTCCGATGAAATCGTCGACATGATCTACAAGGAAGCCCGCCGCACCGGCGTGGATCCCTGGTCCGTCCGTGTCGCCTGTGAAACGCTTGCCACCACCAATCGCGTGGTGATTGCCGGCGAAGTGCGCGTGCCGGAGACTTTCCTGAAGAAGAACAAGGACGGCTCGATCGCCAAGGACGCCGCTGGCCATCCGCTGATCAATCCGGCCCGCTTCCGTTCGGCGGCCCGCAAGGCGATCCGCGAAATCGGCTACGAGCAGGACGGCTTTCACTGGAAGACGGTGAAGATCGACGTGCTTCTGCATCCGCAGTCTGCCGACATCGCGCAGGGCGTCGACAATGCAGCCGACCGTCAGGGTGAAGAAGGTGCTGGCGATCAGGGTATCATGTTCGGTTATGCCTGCCGCGAAACCCCCGATCTGATGCCTGCCCCGATCTATTACTCGCACAAGATTCTCGAAAAACTGTCCGAAGCGCGCCATAAGGGCGAAGGCGATGCGGGCAAGCTTGGCCCGGATGCGAAGAGCCAGGTCACGGTGCGTTACGAAAACGGCAAGGCTGCCGAAGTGACGCAGATCGTTCTTTCGACGCAGCATCTGGACGCCAGTTGGGATTCCAAGAAGGTGCGTTCGGTTGTCGAGCCTTATATCCGTGATGCGCTGGGCGATCTGCCGATTGCCGCCAACTGCAACTGGTACATCAACCCGACCGGTAAATTCGTCATTGGCGGCCCGGACGGCGATGCAGGCCTGACGGGCCGCAAGATTATCGTCGACACTTACGGCGGTGCGGCTCCGCATGGCGGCGGCGCATTCTCCGGCAAGGACACGACCAAGGTCGACCGTTCGGCTGCTTACGCCGCGCGATATCTGGCCAAGAATGTCGTAGCGGCCAATCTTGCCGACCGCTGCACGATCCAGCTTTCCTACGCCATCGGCGTGGCACAGCCGCTGTCGGTCTATGTCGATCTGCATGGCACCGGTAAGGTTGCCGAAGCCGCTGTTGAAGAAGCGCTGCGTGAAGTGATGGACCTGTCGCCGACCGGCATCCGCAAGCATCTCGATCTCAACAAGCCGATCTATGCCAAGACCTCGTCTTACGGTCATTTTGGCCGCAAGCCGGGCCGTGACGGTTCCTTCTCCTGGGAGAAGACCGATCTCACCAAGGCGTTGAAGGCATCTGTCGCCTAAAAGCCTGTTCCAAAAGTTGCATCACAGAGCGCTTGGCGTTATTTGTCCGGGAAAATTTCAGAGAGCGCGGTCGTCGACCGCGCTCTTCGCTTATTCCGACGGATAGAACATGACCGAAGAAACCCATCCTTTGCGCGGTGCCGGAAACTTTTTTGGCCGTCGTCACGGCAAGCCATTGCGCAGCCATCAGCGGAACCTGTTCGAGGACCTTCTGCCCGGGCTGAAGCTCGACCTTGCCAAGCCTGCCCCGCAGGACTTGCGCGCGTTATTTCCCATCGCAGTCGATGCTGTGCGGATGGAAATCGGCTTTGGCGGCGGCGAACATCTGCATCATGAAACGGGCCGTTATCCGCAGACAGGTTTCATCGGGGTCGAGCCTTTCGTCAATGGCATGGCCAAGATGCTGGCGGCGCTCGATCAGGAGCCGCGACCCAATATGCGGCTTTACGACGAAGATGCGACGGCGGTTCTCGACTGGCTGCCCGATGCGTCGCTGTCCGGTATAGACCTGTTCTATCCCGACCCTTGGCACAAACGCCGCCACTGGAAGCGTCGTTTTGTCAGCGATGCCAATCTGGATCGCTTCGCCCGCGTTTTGAAACCGGGCGCAAAATTCCGCTTCGCATCGGATATCGAGCATTATGTGAACTGGACGCTGCAACATTGCCGCCGTCACGATGCCTTCGACTGGCAGGCGGAAGGGCCATCGGACTGGAACGAGGCCTATGAAGGCTGGCCGGGCACGCGCTATGAGGCCAAGGCCTTCCGCGAGGGGCGCAAGGCTGCCTATCTGACATTTATCCGACGTTGAATTTCATGACAGAAGCGGGACTTGAAAAAATCCGCTTGCGCTGGTATATAACTCTCAAATTCTTGGTCGAACGAACAAGAGTGGGTCCGTCCGGTCCCGCTCTTTTTTGTTACTTAGACCTGAGAAATAGTGGTTTTTCGACCCCTTCGAGAGGTTTAGAGTTGACGGAACAGGTTCAGGCAAACGAAGCAGAGACGCCGGAAGTGGCTGTGGATGAGCGCATCATTCGCGAAACGGGCATCGACGCGAAAGTGGCAGGCATTATTGAGCCGGTGCTCAATACGCTGGGCTTTCGTCTTGTGCGCGTGCGTCTTTCCGGTCTCAACGGCCAGACCTTGCAGATCATGGCCGAGCGTCCCGACGGCACGATGACCGTTGACGATTGCGAGCTGGTCAGCCGCACTGTTGCGCCGGTGCTCGATGTCGAAGACCCGATCAGCGGCAAGTATCATCTGGAAATTTCGTCGCCGGGCATCGACCGTCCGCTGGTGCGCAAGTCGGATTTCGCCGATTGGGCGGGCCATATCGCCAAGGTGGAAACCTCCATCGTGCATGAAGGGCGCAAGAAGTTCCGCGGTCGCATCGTGCTGGGCGATACCGAGACAGTCGTGATCGAAAGCGATCAGGTGTCTTACGGCAACGAACCAGTCGTGCGCATTCCCTTCGACGTGATTTCGGATGCGCGTCTGGTCCTGACCGACGATCTGATCCGTGATGCGCTGCGCAAGGACAAGGCCCTTCGCGAAGGCCGCATTCCAGGAGACGATCTGGGAGACGCTCAGGGCGATGCGCCGGAAGAAGCGGCGACAGAAGATACGGCTGACAAGAAATAAGCCGACGAAACAAGTTTCAGGCATTCGGCGCAAGGAGAAGCCGGGTGCGACACCAAGGAGAGACCTATGGCAGTCAGTGCTAACAGGCTGGAGCTTCTGCAGATCGCCGATGCGGTCGCACGCGAGAAGTCGATTGACCGCGAGATCGTTCTCGCGGCCATGGCCGATGCGATCCAGAAGGCAGCGCGTTCGCGTTATGGTCAGGAAAGCAACATCCGCGCCGACATCAATGCGAAGTCGGGCGAGATCAAGCTTCAGCGTCTGCTTGAAGTGGTTGAGACCGTCGAAGACTACGCCACCCAGATTTCGCTGTTCACCGCACGCGACCGCAACCCGGATGCGCAGATCGGCGACTTCATCGCCGACCAGCTGCCGCCGATGGATTTCGGTCGTATCGCTGCCCAGTCGGCCAAGCAGGTTATCGTGCAGAAAGTGCGCGAAGCCGAGCGCGACCGTCAGTTTGACGAGTATAAGGACCGCGTTGGCGAGATCGTCAACGGCACCGTGAAGCGCGTCGAATACGGCAATGTGATCGTCGATCTGGGCCGTGGCGAAGCCATCGTGCGCCGTGACGAGCTGATCCCGCGTGAAGCCTTCCGTTATGGCGACCGTATCCGCGCCTATGTTTACGATGTGCGTCGCGAACAGCGCGGCCCGCAGATTTTCCTGTCGCGCACCCATCCGCAATTCATGGCGAAGCTCTTCACCATGGAAGTGCCGGAAATTTATGATGGCATCATCGAGATCAAGTCCGTCGCCCGTGATCCGGGTTCGCGCGCCAAGATTGCTGTGGTTTCGCGCGATGCGTCCATCGATCCGGTCGGCGCCTGCGTTGGTATGCGCGGTTCGCGTGTTCAGGCGGTTGTGGCCGAGCTCCAGGGCGAAAAGATCGACATTATTCCGTGGTCGCCCGATGCGGCTTCCTTCATCGTCAACGCGCTTCAGCCTGCTGAAGTTGCCAAGGTTGTTCTCGATGAAGATGCGGAACGTATTGAAGTTGTGGTCCCGAATGACCAACTATCACTTGCGATCGGTCGTCGCGGCCAGAATGTCCGCCTCGCATCGCAGCTCACCGGTTGGGACATCGACATTCTGACGGAGGACGAAGAGTCCGAACGTCGTCAGAAGG
>JAEXXS010000316.1 GCA_023451915.1 Pseudomonadota bacterium
GGAGCAGGAGTTCCCGCTGTTTCAGCAATTGTTTCATGATCTACTCCGCAGCCTGCTCGGCATTGCCTGTGGCGGCGCGCACCAGCACTTCCGCATCGAGGCTGGCGCGTTCGAAGACGCCTTCCATCAGCCCTTCGCGCATGACCATCACACGGTCCGACATGCCGATGATTTCCGGCAGTTCCGACGAGATCATGATGATGCTGAGACCCTCGGCGGCAAGTTCGCTGATAAAGGCGTGAACCGCAGCCTTGGAGCCGATATCGATGCCCTTGGTCGGCTCATCGAGAATGATGACTTTGGGATTGGTGGCGAGCCACTTGCCGATGACGACCTTCTGCTGGTTGCCGCCGGATAGCGTTCCAACCGGTACGGAAAGGGCGGCGGCGCGCAGGTCGAAGCGCTCGGCATATTTGCGCGCCAGCGCCAATTCTTCCGCCATGCGCAGAAAACCATTGCGCGAGGTGCGGGCAAGCGATGGCAGGGAAACATTCTGAAAGATCGGCAGCTGTAGCACCGCGCCGTGACGTCCGCGCTCTTCCGGCACATAAACGATGCCATGCGCCACCGCGTCGCCGGGGCGGCGGATGCTGATCTCGCGATCTTCCAGCGTCACACGGCCATGGGATGGCTTGGTGATGCCGAAGAGCGATTGTGCAAATTCCGAACGCCCCGCGCCGACAAGGCCGTAAACGCCGAGGATTTCACCCTTGCGCAGTTCAAACGAGACGTCGCGAAACTCCGTCGGGTGCGAATAGTTTTCAACCTTCAGCACCGGCTTGCCGATGGCCACATTCTGCTTCGGGAAAGCCTGATCGACAGACCGCCCCACCATCATGCGCACGATATCGTTTTGCCGCGTATCGGCAAGCGCGCCGTGCCCCACTGCGTGACCGTCGCGGAAAACGGCATAATTGTCGGCGATTTCGTAAACTTCATCGAATTTGTGGCTGATGAACAGGATGGCTTTGCCCTGCGCCTTCAGCCGCGCCACGATGCGAAACAGATCGTCCACTTCCTTGCGCGAGAGCGCCGCGGTCGGTTCGTCCATGATGACGATACGCGAATCCACCGATAGCGCGCGGGCAATGGCGACCAGATGGCGCTGGGCGATGGAGAGTTCCTTCAGCTTGATGCGGGCGTCAACCGTTGTTTCCAGCGACGACAGCAAGGCCTGCGAGCGGGCATAGACGGCCTTCCAGTTGACGAAGCCGAATTTCGTGCGCGGCGCATGGCCGAGATAGATATTTTCGCCCACCGACAATTCGTCGAAAAGCACGGTTTCCTGATGAATGGCCGTAACGCCATGATCGGTCGCATCCTGCGCGGTCGCCAGATGCACCGGCTTGCCATCGATGCGGATTTCGCCTTCATCGGGCTGATAGATGCCGGTGAGGATTTTCACGAGCGTGGATTTGCCCGCGCCGTTCTCGCCGATCAGCGCCGTCACCTTGCCGGGATAGAGCGCGATATTGACGTCATCGAGCGCACGCACACCCGGAAATGTCTTGGCAATGCCGCGCATTTCCAGAATGGGCTGATCCGTCGGGGCAAGCACCGTCTGCTCACCGCTGGAATCACCGCTTGAGAGAAAAGCTGCATTCATTGCAGATACCTGAAATCTTTTCCGGGAAACGGGAGGCGGCACCCGTTCAGCGAATGCCGCCTCTTTTCATGAAGGCGCATCCTTTCGGGATGCGCTTTTCCATCAGAAGACCTTGGAGAACTGGTCGATGTTCTTCTCGTCATAGACGAAAGGATCGCTCATCGCGGCTTCGCCGTTTTCGCCGATCTTGATCTTGCCCATGCGTCCGGCATCAATTTCCGAGCCCGGCTTGCCATCGGTATCACCCTTGACGAGGTGATAGGCAATCTGTGTTGCCGAATAGCCAAGGTCGATCGGGTTCCAGATCGCGAATTCCTTGGTCGCGCCCGACTTGATCGCGCCAGCCATTTCAGACGGCAGGCCAAGGCCCGTCACATAGACATCGCCGATCTTGCCCGCATCCTTCACGGCCTGCGAAGCGGCCAGAACGCCCACGGTGGTCGGTGCCACGATGACCTTGACATTCGGGTTCGACTTCAACAGGCCCTGCGCTTCGCGATAGCTCTTGTCGGCAAGATCGTCGCCATAGACGGTCGTGACCAGATTGAGGCCGGGGAAGTCCTTCAGCTGCTTCTTCATCTCGCCGATCCAGATATTCTGGTTGGTCGAGGTGGTGGTGGCGGAAAGGATCGCAAAATCGCCCTTGCCGTCCGGCAGGTGGTCGGCTGCAAGCTTCAGGCACATCTTGCCGATCAGCTCGTTGGACGATGGGTTGAGGTGCACGATACGGCCAGCCGGAGCCACGCCCGAATCCCACGAAATCACCTTGATGCCGCGCTGGGCGGCTTTTTTCAGTGCCGGTACGACCGCATCTGGATCATTGGCGGAAATGGCAATGGCGTTGACGCCCTGGGCGATCAGCGAATTGATGACTTCGATCTGGCCTTCGGCGGTTGTGGTGGTCGGGCCGGTATAGATGACCTCGACTTTGTCCTGTCCCTTGGCCAATTCCTTGGCCGCTTCCTGCGCGCCCTTATTGGCGGCTTCAAAGAAGCCGTTGCCGAGCGACTTCGCGACGAGCGCGATCTTCATGTCGGCAGCCTGCGCTTGGCCAGCCATGAAGGCGACAGCCAGTGCGGTGCCAAGTGCGAGTTTCTTGAAAAGCTTCATGTCTCGTTCCTCCCAGTATAAAGACATAGTTTGACAACGATCCCGGCATTGGCCGGGATGCTAATGAAGTTGGCTCAGGCAACCTCGGCGGAATCCCCCTGTTCGCCGCCCTTGCCGGCATTTGCGGAAGCCTGCGCTACAATCAGCCGGATACCCGCATTTTCGACCATCCGCCGCGCCTCATCAGAAATGCCGTCATCGGTGATCAGCGTGCTGACCCGGTCGAGTGGGCAAAGGATGAGGCTGGAACGGCGGGTGAATTTGGTTGAATCGACCATCAGGACAAGTTCGTCCGCCTGGCCCATTAGTTTCTGTTCGCTCTGGATGATCAGCGCGTCGGATTCCATCACGCCGAGCGGGCTCACACCCTGACAGCCCATGAACATGCGCCGTCCGTAAAAATTACGGATGACGTCATTGTCGAAAGGCGAAAGGATCAGGCTCTGGTCGCGATAGATCGCGCCGCCGGGCACGATCACCGTGCTTTTCGACTGGCGCAGAAGATGTTCGGCAATGGCAAACGAATTGGTCAGAACCTGCAGACGACGCGCGGTCAGATAATGCACCATCTGGAACGTCGTGGAGCCGCCATTGATGATGATACTGTCGCCTTCATCGCAAAGCGCCACGGCTTCGCGGGCGATGGCGCGCTTGCGATCGCCATTTTCGGATTCGGAAACCTTGAACGGACGCCCTGCCAGACTGCCGAATTGCGGTGGGTGGATAGCCTCTGCACCACCGCGCACGCGCTTGATTCGGCCCTGCATATGCAACGATGCGATATCGCGCCGAAGGGTCGCTTCCGACGCCTCCGTCAATTCCACCAGATCCTGAATGGTGATCACCGGCTTTTCCTGAACAGCGCTCAGGATGATGCGGTGGCGCTCTCTTTCGTGCATGGCTCCTCCTGCTCCCATCTATTCTCATATTGCCGCCGCCTGTCAATCATAAACAATCAATAATTCGCACATGCGTGAAATATTTGATCGGTTATGATTGTTTGTGATTGACAGTATTTCGTTTCATGCGTCATATCTGCCGCCAACATGATCGCTCGCGCATGGGAAGGTGCGCGACGCGATTGGCCATACAGACTTGGGAGGATGACATGGTGGTCAGCAATCGGCTGCTCGATAATCGCTGGGACGACGCCAAGGCGGCAACGCTGGATGAGCCGGGAAAGCTGCTTTATCGCTCCAATCTTCTCGGGTCAGACAAGCGCATCACCAATTACGGTGGCGGCAACACCTCTGCCAAGGTTGAGGAAATCGATCCGCTGACCGGCGAAAAGGTTCAGGTTCTCTGGGTCAAGGGCTCGGGCGGCGATATCGGCACCATCAAGCTTGACGGTTTCGCCACGCTTTATCAGGACAAGCTCGATGCGCTAAAGGGCATCTATAAGGGCGTTGAGGATGAAGACCGCATGGTTGCCTTCCTGCCGCACTGCACGTTCAATCTCAACCCGCGCGCTGCTTCCATCGATACGCCGCTGCATGGCTTTGTCGCCTTCAAGCATGTGGACCACATGCATCCCGATGCGATCATCGCGATTGCTGCGTCGAAAAATTCCCGCGAACTGACAGCGGAAATTTTCGGTGACGAAATCGGCTGGCTGCCATGGCGTCGCCCCGGTTTCCAGCTCGGTCTCGATCTCGAAGCTTTCGTCAAGGCGCATCCGCAGGCCAAGGGCGTAGTCCTTGAAAGTCATGGGCTTTTCACCTGGGCCGACGATGCGAAGACCTGTTATGAAACCACGCTTGCCATCATCAACAAGGCCATTGAATGGTTGGACCGGAAGACGGCGGGCAAAGCCGCTTTCGGCGGTGCTGTCACACAAAGCCTGGCTGCTTCCGAGCGCCGCGCCATCGCCGCGCAGCTGATGCCGGAAATTCGCGGGCTTATCGGCAAGGAAGAGCGCAAGCTCGGTCATTTCGACGATCAGGATGCGGTGCTGGAATTCGTGAATTCGAAGGATCTGCGCCCGCTCGCAGCACTCGGCACATCCTGCCCGGACCATTTTCTGCGCACCAAGATCCGCCCGCTGGTCGTCAATTTCGATGCTGCCAAGCCCGATGTCGATGCCGTGGTTGCCGGGCTTGAGGATGCGTTGCAAGCCTATCGCGCCGACTACAAGCGCTATTATGAAGCCTGCAAGCACGACAATTCGCCGAAGATGCGCGATCCCAATCCGGTGGTTTTCCTGATCCCCGGCGTCGGCATGTTGTCCTTCGCGCGCGACAAGGCGACGGCGCGCATCGCCGGTGAGTTTTATGTCAACGCGATCAACGTCATGCGTGGCGCATCCGGCGTATCGGAATATCAGGGCCTGCCGGAACAGGAAGCCTTCGATATCGAATATTGGCTGCTTGAGGAAGCCAAGCTGCAGCGCATGCCGAAGCCGAAGAGCCTCGCCGGGCGCATTGCGCTTATCACTGGCGGCGCAGGAGGCATCGGCTATGCCACAGCGGAACGGCTGGCAGGCGAGGGCGCTTGCGTGGTTTTGGCGGATATTGACGCAGAATCGCTCAAATCCGCTCACGCCAATCTGTCGAAGCGCTTTGGCGCTGATCAGGTACGCAGCGTTGAACTGAACGTCACCGACGAAAAGGGCGTCGCAAACGCCTTTGTCGAGGCCAGTGTGGAGCTGGGCGGCATCGACATTCTGGTCTCCAATGCAGGCATTGCGTCGTCGGCCCCGGTCGAAGCCACTGAATTGTCGATGTGGAACCGCAATATCGACATTCTGGCGACCGGCTATTTCCTCGTTTCGCGTGAGGCGTTCCGCTTGTTCCGTCGCCAGAAGATTGGCGGCAATGTGGTGTTCGTCGCTTCCAAGAATGGTCTAGCAGCTTCACCCAATGCGTCCGCCTATTGCACGGCCAAGGCTGCGGAAATCCATCTGGCCCGCTGTCTCGCGCTGGAAGGTGCCGATGCCGGTATCCGCGTCAATGTGGTCAATCCGGATGCGGTTCTGCGCGGCTCCAAAATCTGGGATGGTGAATGGCGCGAACAGCGCGCGGCATCGTCGAAGATCGACGTTTCGGAGCTGGAGGAGCATTATCGCAAGCGGTCGCTATTGAAGCTCAATGTCCTGCCGGAAGATATTGCCGAGGCGATCTATTTCCTCGCCAGCGACGCTTCGGCTAAATCCACCGGCAACATCATCAATGTCGATGCCGGGAACCAGCAGAGCTTTCCGCGCTGACCGTATCATCAGGACATTCTGGGAGGAACCATGTCCGATCAACTTATTGCGGCGGATTTTATCGCCGAGCATAATTCCGGTTTCGAAAAGGCGCTGAAAAGCGATTATCAGGCGCTGGGTGCGCAGCTGGCGCGTCGCGGCATTGAGATCGACACCATCACCGACAAGGTGGCAAGCTATTTCGTCGCCGTGCCTTCGTGGGGCACTGGCACGGGCGGCACCCGTTTTGGTCGCTTTCCGGGCGGCGGTGAGCCGCGTGGCATTTTCGACAAGCTGGACGATTGCGCTGTCATCAACGAATTGTCGCGCGCAACGCCGAATGTCTCGCTGCATATTCCATGGGACAAGACAGATCCGAAGAAGCTGAAGGCCCATGCCGCAGGGCTGGGTCTCGGCTTCGACGCCATGAATTCAAACACGTTTTCGGATGCCGCCGATCAGAAACTGTCCTACAAATACGGATCACTCACCCATGTCGATCCGGCGGTGCGGGCGCAGGCTGTTGAACACAATCTCGAATGTATCGAAATCGGCAAGGCCATCGGTTCCAAGGCGCTGACGGTCTGGCTCGGCGACGGGTCCAACTTTCCCGGCCAGCAGAATTTCACCCGTGCCTTCGAGCGCTATCTCGCTTCAATGGGCGAAATCTATAAAGCGCTGCCCGATGACTGGCGCTTGTTCTCCGAGCATAAAATGTATGAACCGGCCTTCTATTCGACGGTGGTTCAGGACTGGGGCACAAATTATCTCATCGCTTCGACGCTTGGTCCCAAGGCGCAATGTCTGGTCGATCTTGGCCACCATGCGCCCAACACCAATATTGAAATGATCGTGGCGCGGCTGATGCAGTTCGGCAAGCTCGGCGGTTTCCATTTCAACGACAGCAAATATGGCGATGACGATCTCGATGCCGGTTCCATCGATCCCTATCGCCTGTTCCTGGTGTTCAACGAGCTGGTGGATGCCGACTATCGTGGCGTGAAGGATTTTAACCCGGCGCATATGATCGACCAGTCGCACAATGTGACTGATCCGCTGGAAAGCCTCATTTCGTCGGCCAATGAAATCCGCCGCGCCTATGCGCAGGCGCTGCTGGTGGACCGCGAGGCGCTGGAAACCTATCAGCAGGAAAACGATGCGCTGATGGCGTCCGACACGCTGAAACGCGCCTATCGCACCGATGTGGAGCCGATTTTGGCCGAAGCGCGTCGGCGTACCGGCGGGGCGATCGAACCGATTGCCGCCTATCGCGCCAGCGGTTATCGCCAGAAAGTCGCAGCCGAACGCCCGGAAAGCAAAAGCGACAGCGGCGCTTTCAACTGATGAAGCTCAAACAAGCGCCGACGAAATTTTCTTCGCCGGCGCTGATCTATCTATTTGTTTTTGCGCATTATCCCACGCATCGAAGCGGGATCAGAAATCAGTCCAGTGGACTGATTTCCCCGCGTAGGCGCTACGCACTTTTGCCGGAAATGCTCTATACCCGGCCATAAATATCGTCAAAACGCACGATATCGTCTTCGCCGAGATATTCGCCGCTCTGCACTTC
>JAEXXS010000331.1 GCA_023451915.1 Pseudomonadota bacterium
TGTTGATATTGTGCTTGCCGCAGATCGTGCCGAGCAGGCCGATCATGCCCGGAACGTCCTTGTTGGTGACATAGAGCATGTGCGGACCGACCTCGGCATCGAGGTTGATTCCCTTGATCTGGATGAAACGCGGCTTGCCATCCGAGAAACAGGTTCCGGCAATGGAGCGCTCGCGCAGCGTTGTGCGTACCGTCAGCTTGATATAGCCGTCAAAAATGCCGGACTTATCGCGCTTTACTTCCGAAACGATGATGCCGCGTTCCTTCACCATGATCGGCGCCGAAACCATGTTAACGTCGGCCACCTGCGGGCGAATGAGACCAGCCAGAGCAGCACTGAGCAAAGCGCGTGTGTTCATGGCCGAGGTGGAACCGTCGAACAGCACTTCCACTTCCTCGATCGGCTCGTCGGTCACCTGACCGACAAAGGCGCCGAGAACTTCCGCCAGCTTCACAAACGGCCGCAGGCGCGGCGCTTCTTCTGCCGTGATCGACGGCATGTTGATGGCGTTGGAAACCGCACCCTTCACCAGATAGTCCGACATTTGCTCGGCGACCTGGAGGGCGACATTTTCCTGCGCTTCCGAGGTCGAAGCCCCCAGATGCGGCGTACAGACGACATTCGGCAGGGAGAAAAGTTCATTCTCCGTCGCAGGCTCGACCTCGTAAACGTCGATACCGGCCCCAGCCACATGGCCGGATTTCAGCGCGGCAATAAGGTCTTTTTCGACAATCAGACCGCCGCGGGCGCAATTGACGATGCGAACGCCCGGCTTGGTCTTGGCAAGGCTTTCCGCATTGATGAGGTTGCGGGTCTTGTCGGTTAGCGGCGTGTGCAGCGTGATGAAATCGGCGCGGGCGAGCAGCTCGTCCAGCTCCACTTTTTCGACGCCCAGTTCCTGCGCGCGCGCTTCCGATAGGAACGGATCGAAAGCCACCACATGCATTTTGAGGCCAATGCCGCGTGTGGCGACAATCGAACCGATATTGCCGCAGCCGACGACGCCGAGCGTCTTGCCGGTGATTTCCACACCCATGAAGCGGTTCTTTTCCCACTTGCCTGCGCGGGTGGAAGCATCTGCTTCCGGCAGCTGGCGCGCCACGGCGAACATCAGCGCAATGGCGTGCTCTGCCGTGGTGATCGAATTGCCGAACGGCGTATTCATCACGATGATGCCGCGACGCGACGCAGCGGGGATATCGACATTGTCCACGCCGATACCGGCGCGACCGACAACCTTGAGATTTTTGGCAGCGGCGATCAGCTTTTCCGTGACCTTGGTGGCCGACCGGATTGCCAGACCGTCATACTGACCGATGACTTCGAGAAGCTTTTCCTTATCCTTGCCGAGATCGGGCAAGTAATCGACTTCAACACCGCGATCCTTGAAAATCTGGACGGCAGTGGGCGAAAGCTTATCGGATACGAGAACGCGAGGTGCCATTTGGGCCTCCTTTTGTTTTGACCACATCCCGAAAACCGTTTCACACTTTGCGGGATGTGCTCGAACAATTCCTGACCAAGCATTTCAAACGATGAGCTTGCAGATAGGCACCGCCTTGGGCTCATTCTGGCTCATGCGAAATGCTGCAAATATTCTGGAAATGCGAGCCGTGGCCTAACCGATGGCCAGCCACGGCTGAAGCAGGAGCGCGCCTCAGGCAGCAGCCTTGAGTGCAGCTTTCTGCGCTTCAAAAGCCCAGTCGAGCCAATGGGTCAGCGCTTCCAGATCGGAGGTTTCGACCGTCGCGCCAGCCCAGATACGCAGGCCCGAAGGCGCATCGCGATAAGCGCCGATATCATAGGCGACGCCTTCTTTTTCCAGCGCCGTGACGATGCCCTTGGCGAAAGCCGCCTGCGCTTCGGCAGAAAGTGCGGTCACTTCCGGATCGACGATGGTAAGGCACACGGAGGTGTTGGAACGATTTTCCGGCTTCGCGGCCAGATTGGCGATCCATGGCGTCCTGGCCACGAAAGCATCCAGAACAGCAAAATTGCTGTCGGCGCGTCCGACCAGACCGTCAAGGCCGCCAATCGACTTCGCCCAGTTGAGCGCGTCGAGATAGTCTTCCACGCAGAGCATGGAGGGCGTGTTGATGGTTTCGCCGACAAAGATGCCTTCGATCAGCTTGCCGCCGGACGTCATGCGGAAAATCTTCGGCAGCGGCCATGCAGGCTTGTAGCTTTCCAGACGCTCGACCGCACGCGGGCTGAGGATCAGCATGCCATGCGCGCCCTCGCCGCCCAGAACCTTCTGCCAGGAGAAGGTGACGACATCAAGCTTCGCGAAATCTAGACGCTGCGCGAAAGCCGCAGAGGTGGCGTCGCAGAAGGTCAGGCCCTTGCGATCCGCCGGGATGAAATCTCCGTTCGGAACGCGTGCGCCAGAGGTGGTGCCGTTCCAGGTGAAGACGACATCGCGGTCAAAATCGACCTGCGAAAAATCGACAATCTCGCCGTAAGGCGCTGTAAAGGTGCGCACATCTTCGAGCTTGAGCTGCTTGGTCACATCCGTCACCCAGCCCGCACCGAAGCTTTCCCACGCGACCATATCGACGCCGCGCGCGCCGAGCATGGACCACAGCGCCATTTCCACAGCGCCAGTGTCGGATGCCGGAACAATGCCGATACGGTAATCGGCAGGCACCTGCAGGATTTCGCGGGTAAGGTCGATGGCGTCTTTGAGCTTGGTCTTGCCGATTTTCGCGCGATGCGAACGGCCAAGAGCCGCATCGGCCAGCGCATTAAGCGACCAGCCGGGACGTTTTGCACAGGGACCGGATGAAAAATTAGGGTTAGCCGGGCGAACTACCGGCTTCGCAATCGTCGTCATGTTGTTTCTATCCTCTCAGATAGCACGCGTCTCGGTGGGGAGACGTGGCCCACTGATGGGAATAGCGGAAAGCGCTGTTTCCTGCAACAGCCTTTACCAGGTCGTGAAACGAATACCGGCGCGCAGCTGATGCGACTTGATATCCTTGTCGCTGATCGTGATGCCGTTGCCGCTGACCACATCGCCGCTGCTGATGACGCCATAACGATAGCCGAGATCGAGCTTGATGTTGGAAGCCACGTCGATCCCGACACCCGCCATCAGCGCCCAGGCAAAGCGATAGTCATCATCGGACTTGAAGTCGCCAGCGCCCGTGTCGAAGCTGTAACGCAGATTGGCAAAGCCGAGACCGCCGCCGAGATAAGGCGTGAAGCCGGAGAAATTGCCAAGATCCACATAGGCATTAGCCATCATGTCCCAGATACGGGCTTCGGCTGGGAAGTCGTCCAGATCCTGCTTGGAATAGCTGCCAGTCACGTCGGCGCGCAGATAATCGGTGAACTGATAACCGACACCGACCGAAGGCACGAAATTCTTATCCAGATCGAAGCTTTCGGAAATGCTGTTCCCAAACTGGTCTCTGGCCGTCAGTCCGGTTTTCGAAGAAATGTTATAACCAAGATCGCCGCGCAGATACCAGCCGGAACCCACTTCCACAGGCTGCGCTTCGACGACAGGTTCGTAACCAACGGCATCGAGATCAGCCGCCGCAGCAACGGATGCAACGCTGAAACCCGCCAGAGCAACAGCCGACAGGTTGAGAGCACGCCACTTCGCAAACATGATGAGATCCCCGCTCATAAGAATAGTCTCAATTATGAACATCTATGGTTAATGCCTGATAAAAATCGGGAGATATTTAAGGATTACCGCAAAGAAAAAGGCCCGGTTTCCCGGGCCTTCGATTGCAATTATTGATGTTGGCTTACTTGTAGACCGGGCCGTCCACAATGGTCGAAACCTGCTGCGGCGCATAAGGCGCATTCGATCCGCCGAACATGTAGCGCAGGCCGACGCGGACGTCATGAACGTCCATGCCATTATCGTAACCGTCGCCGATATACGGGTTGCCTTCAAACATCTTGCCGCCATTGATATGGCGATAGCGATAGCCGGCATCGAGCTTGAGGTTCTGCGTCAGATCGACGGAAGCACCTGCCATGAGGGCATAGGTGAAGCGCCAGTTGGCCGTGCCGTCCACAGAGCCGCCGTAACGCGCGTCCTCAATGTCGTTCCAACGCACGCGCGTTCCACCGATACCGGCGCCGACATAGGGCGTGAAGCCCGCAAAGTTGCCGAGATCGACATAAGCATTGGCCAGGATGGACAGCGCCGAGAAATGGCTGCGTTCGTCGGAGGCGCAGGAAGCGTCGCCGTTGCAGGCTTCACCGTAGGTATTGCCCTCGAACTTCGCACGGGTCATGTAATCGACCGTCAGATCGGTGCGGAAGTAATCCGTCAGCTGGTAGCCGACGCCGCCGCCGATCAGGAACGAACCTTTCAGATCGCCATAAAGCGTGTTGCTGCCGAATGTCGACGGGCCGCAATCGCAATTGTCGATGGTTGCATAATCCGCATCCTTGAATTTCGGCTTCGAATAGCCGAGATCGCCACGCAGATACCAGCCGCCGACCGCAGGCGGCGCTACAACCACTTCCGGAACCACTGGCGGTTCAATCAGATCCGCCGCCAATGCGCCCGTGGCCATCATGGCGACAGATGCAGCCAAGCCGCCGAAAAAAGTTTTCACAAGACCGTTCATCGTCTGCCCCATAGAAATATCATAACGCCGGAGCGTTATCCTCGCTTTCAATAGGGACAATAGATTTTAAAAGTTAATTACAACTTAACCTTGTTTTTTAACGATACTTTTTAATAAATCTTAGAGATGGCTAAAATAAAAACGGCGCATCAGAGACGCGCCGTTTCAATAAATCAAGTGTTGTCAAATCAGGCTGCGTTGCCCACCGACGAGATAACATCAACGATATCGTTGACCACTTTTTCAACCAGAACGCGATCATCGCCTTCCGCCATCACGCGGATCAAAGGCTCGGTTCCCGACGGGCGGATCACCAGGCGGCCCTGCACACCGAGGCGTGCCCGCGCTTCATCGATAGCGCTCTTGACGTTCTTGTTTTCGAGCGGCTTTCCGCCGGTGGTGCGCACATTCTTGAGCAATTGCGGCACCGGCTCGAACTTGCGGCAAATCTCGCTCAGCGGCTTTTGCGCTTCCTGCATGACAGCCAGAATCTGCAAGGCAGAGATCAGACCGTCGCCCGTCGTGGCGAAATCCGACAGGACGATGTGACCGGACTGTTCGCCGCCCACGTTGAAACCATGTTCGCGCATATGTTCCACGACATAGCGGTCGCCAACCTTGGTGCGGGCAAGGGTCAGATTGTGATCGGTCAGGAACCGCTCCAGTCCAAGATTGGACATGATGGTTGCGACAATGCCGCCACCCGTCAGCCGATCCGTATTGGCCCATGATTCGGCAATCACCGCCATCAGCTGGTCACCGTCGATCACAGATCCGGTTTCATCGACCAGAAGCACGCGATCCGCGTCGCCATCAAGCGCAATGCCGACATCGGCGCGCAGTTCCTGCACCTTCTTCATCAGACCAATCGGATGCGTCGAACCGCAGTCCTCATTGATATTGATGCCGTTCGGCTCGTCATTGATGGTGATGACTTCCGCGCCAAGTTCCCAAAGGGCTGCCGGAGCCACCTTGTAACCGGCGCCATTGGCGCAATCGATTACCACACGCAGGCCATTGAGCGCGATATTGCGCGGCATGGTGCGCTTGGCAAATTCGATATAGCGGTAAATATCGCCGTCCACGCGCTTGGCCTTGCCGATTGCGCCGTGACTGGCCAGCAGCGCCGACAGATCACCGTCGATCAGCTTTTCAATCTGAATCTCGATCTCGTCCGAGAGCTTGAAGCCATCCGGACCGAACAGCTTGATGCCGTTATCGTAATAGGGATTGTGCGAAGCCGAGATCATCA
Organism: Pseudomonadota bacterium; assembly: GCA_023451915.1. The sequence goes on from JAEXXS010000331.1 coordinate 5,848, forward strand.
CGCCGATATCGGCGCGCAGCGAGCGGCAGAGCATGGCGACAGCAGGCGTCGGTATCGGTCCGAGCAGGAACACGTCCATGCCCGCAGCCGTGAAACCGGCGACCAGCGCGTTTTCCAGCATATAGCCGGAACGGCGCGTATCCTTGCCGATCACCACCCGCGAAACCTGACCCGAACGGCGGAAGATATGGCCCACCGCCATGCCAACTTTCATGGCAATATCCGGCGTCATGGGGAAACTGTTCGCCTGTCCGCGAATGCCATCCGTTCCGAAGTATTTCCGTGTCATATTTTTAGCCTTGCGTTGAGCCACGTCGCTGTCCCGGTGCCGCCGATATATGCTGCTCACTTCAGCCAGAGCGCAATAGTCGCGCAGGCCCGCAACTTTGACAGCTATTTTCTTGGGTTAATAACCTAAAATGCCTGTTCTATGCAATTTCGTCTTTGGGAGAGCCCAAAGTGACCCCGGCTTCTGAAACGGTTCCGGTTCCGTCAAAAGATGATGCACCGAAATCCTTAACCGAGCCTTTGCAAGTCCTGCGCGAGATATAGACAAAAAGAAAGCCGGGCGAAACCCGGCTTTCGTCGTCTCTTTGCAATAGCCGCTTATTGCGGCTGCGGCTCCATGCCGGGCTCACTGCCCGGTTCGCCGCTGCTCTTGCGCTTGCGTGGGCTACCGGCCTTCGGAACACCCGAACCGCGCGACGGCGTATCATTGCCCTGATCGCGCGACGGCTTGTTGCCAGCGATCAGCGCCTTGATTTCCTCACCGCTCAGCGTTTCATATTCCAGAAGACCTTCGGCCAGCGCAATCCAGTCCTTCTTCTTCTTGGTCAGGATACGGGTCGCTTCGGCATAGGCCTCGTCGATCAGACGACGCACTTCGGCATCGATGATCTGCGCGGTTTCTTCCGAAATATTCTGCGTACGCGACACCGAATGACCGAGGAAGACTTCTTCCTGATTGTCACCGTAGGCCACGCGACCGAGCTTGTCGGAATAACCCCATTGGGTGACCATGGAGCGGGCAAGCTTGGTTGCCTGCTGGATATCGGACGACGCACCGGAAGTGATGTTTTCCTTGCCGAATTTCAGCTCTTCCGCCACACGACCGCCCATCATGATGGCAAGACGCGACACCATCCAGGTATAGGTGGCCGAATAGCGGTCGCCTTCCGGAAGCTGCATCACCATGCCAAGCGCACGACCGCGCGGAATGATCGTCGCCTTATGGACCGGATCAGCTGCAGGCACATTAATCGCGACGATGGCGTGACCTGCCTCGTGATAGGCCGTATTGGCCTTTTCTTCCGGCGTCATGGCGGAGCGGCGTTCCGCACCCATCATGATCTTGTCCTTGGCGTCTTCGAATTCCTGCATGGTCACGAGACGCTTGTTGCGGCGCGCCGCCATCAGAGCGGCTTCGTTGACGAGATTGGCGAGATCGGCGCCGGAGAAGCCCGGGGTGCCGCGTGCGACAACCTTGAGATCGACATTGGGCGCCAGCGGCACATTGCGCACATGAACCTTCAGGATCTGTTCGCGACCGACGATATCCGGGTTCGGCACCACGACCTGACGGTCGAAACGGCCCGGACGCAACAGTGCCGGGTCAAGAACGTCCGGACGATTGGTCGCGGCGATCAGAATGATCGATTCGTTGGCTTCGAAACCGTCCATCTCGACCAGAAGCTGGTTGAGCGTCTGTTCGCGTTCGTCATTGCCGCCGCCGAGACCCGCGCCACGATGACGACCAACAGCGTCGATTTCGTCGATGAAGATGATGCAAGGCGCATTCTTCTTGGCCTGCTCGAACATGTCGCGGACGCGGCTTGCACCGACACCGACAAACATTTCAACAAAGTCCGAACCGGAAATGGTGAAGAAGGGCACATTGGCTTCGCCCGCAACCGAGCGCGCCAGAAGGGTCTTACCGGTACCGGGAGGGCCAACGAGCAGCACGC
>JAEXXS010000336.1 GCA_023451915.1 Pseudomonadota bacterium
CGGTCTTCGTCGTTCTGCCAGTCATTGCGCCTTTCTCCCTGGTGACGGTGCATATCGATCACCGTGCCAAGTTCCTGTTGTTCGTCATCCCCCGCGAGATAGTGCGGACCTGCCACCGGAAGGCGGATCGTGACGACCGTGCCTTCGCCGGGACAGCTCTTGATGTTCATCGACCCCTGATGCAATTCCACAAGGCCCTTGACCACGGATAGTCCAAGGCCGCTTCCTTCCTGCGCGCGCGTATAGCTGTTGTCGGCGCGCACAAAAGGCATGCCGATGCGCTGCAAGTCTTCTGGTTCGATGCCGATACCGGTGTCCGAAACGCTGATTTCCAGCATCGCCCGACCATCGGCCACCACACGGGCAGCGTCGATGGTGACGCAACCGCCGGTCTCGGTGAACTTCACGGCATTGGCTGCCAGATTGAGCAATATCTGCTGCACCGCGCGGCGGTCGGCCGTAAGCTCGCCAACGCCAGTACCGACGCGATGGCAGAAGGCGACACCCTTCTTTTCCGCCTGCGGCAGCATGACCGAGGTGCACATTTCGGCCACGTCGCGGAAAGCAACGTTCTGCGGCGCAATCCCGTAAGTGCCGGTTTCGAGCCGCGAATTGTCGAGAACCGCATTCACCAGTTCCAAGAGATAATGCCCCGACTGATGGATGAGACCTGCATATTCGCGCTGCTTTTCATTGGCGAGCGCGCCACCCACGCCATGCGACAGCATGTCGGAGAAACCGATGATGGAATTGAGCGGCGTGCGCAATTCATGGCTGACTGAAGCAAGCAGACGGCCCTTGCCGACCCGCTCCGATTCCAGCTCGGCCTTCAAGGTGGCGATTTCATCCAGAAGCTTCTGTTCGCCTTCCAGCGAACGGCCAACCAGCGTGATCACACCAGCGGCATTCAAACCTTCCAGACGATAGGCGCGGAAAATCGGGGTGCCTGCTTCGATGGAGCGCAAACGAATATCGACGCGTTTGGATGCGATCCCCGAACGAAGATCAGCCAGCAGCGAAAGATATTGCACCCGGTCGGCAACGTGGACGCGGTCGACCAGCGCGGTCGCCTCCAGCATTTTGGGCTGCATGCCAAGGAGCTTTGCGGTCTTCTCGCCGACCGATGCGATGACGCCTTCTGCATCGAGCACAAATTGCACATCGCCCTCGGCAATAGCAACCTGCGGAATGGCCGCTTCACTGTGCTGCGGCTTGTCGGTGAGACCGACGCTGCGCGCAACAAGGCTGGCTGCATAAAGAACCAGCACCGTGACGGACGCCAGCGACCCACCGGCGATCACGCCGCCGCCCGTCATCGCAAAAGCGCTGACAATGGCAAGCGTCGCAAAGCACCCTGCAAGCGTGGTGGCAGGCTTGCGGCTGACAAGCCAGATTTCCAGCGGCAAGGCAGCCGCCATCAGCCACAAGGCGGCATCGCTGCTGGAGACCATGCCAATGGTGGCCAGTCCCGCGCCATAGGCGGCAAAATTCAATGTTCCGAGGATGGCAGCGCTCAATCCCATCAGCGAGAGAGCGCAGAAAATCATCGCCATACCGGCAAAGCTGGCAGCGAGAATGGCAAATTCAGTCAGGCCCGATGCGAGTCCGGAAGCAAGGACAGCAGCAACAAGCAGCACCGGCACGGCAATGACCGAGCCGACAACACGCAGAGCCGTCCCATCGGGCGCGTTCACCCAACGGCGGCAAAAACGTTCGTAAAAACCGCCGAGCGTCTGCACGCTGGTGCGAACAGTCCTAGCTGCTTTCAAAAGAATGGCGTTCAACGTGCGCTACTCACTCAAACTCATACACATACTCATCGGCCCGGAACACTCGAAGGGAACATTCCCGGCGAGCTTCAGATTGCAGGTGAGGCTTTAAGGAAACGATAAAACGACGCCCATGAATGCAGATAAGGATCATCAGGGCCGTGCTTTTCGTCCTATGGTAAACAGAGGGTAGCGATTGCTTCTACGAAAGCGCGAAGATGACACAATCTTCCGCCTCTCGCCCGGCAGATTGCAGAATTGCGAATCGCGCGGTTACGGAATCTTTTCGATTTCATCGGAGATTGGCGGCATTGTTCGATTAACTAGAGGCCTGCCGCAGCAACAAAGCCATGATCCGCTTCCTCATCAAATCTGTATTCTGGCTATCGCTGGCATTCATTGTGATGCCGCGCTTTTTTCCAGCGGAACAGGAAAACAAGGTTGCGGAAAAGCCTGCCGCCGTCACTGAGCCGCAGAGCGCGCCCGGTGCCGTGGATCAGCTTTTGGCCAATGGCAAAACGGCGATTGAGATCGGCAAGCTTTGCATGGATAATCCGAGTTTCTGCGAGAATGGCACGTCGCTGATTTCCAGTGCGGGCAGCGGTTTGCTCAAGGGCAGCGGGCAGATGCTGGATTATCTGAGCCAGCGTTTCGGCAACAAGAAGGACGCGCCTGCTGAGCCGCAACCCGTAACCGAAAAGCCCGAAACAACGGTCTCTGAAATCCTGTCCGGGCAGCACGACCCGCAAATCGGCAATGTGGGCAATATCCCGATCCCGACATCGCGCGCGGCAGCCTTGCGGGCGCTGGATCGCCGGACTACGGGCGCGATCCCTGCAAAACAGTGATCTTTCCCGTGACCTTGCCGCCATTCATGACTATATAAGCGGCACAACGCCGCAAAGACGGCATTTCAGGCGAGTATCATGACGACCACAATCGATAGCATCATGTCCGACTTCGAATTTCTCGACGACTGGGAAGATCGCTATCGCTATGTCATCGATCT
>JAEXXS010000475.1 GCA_023451915.1 Pseudomonadota bacterium
CAGAGTCTTCGCGCCCAGCTCGTTTCCTGGATCGTCGTGCCGCTGATCCTTGTCGCGGCCCTCAACCTCTGGACGGCGTGGCGCTCATCGGAAAATATCGCAGCTATTGTCTCCGACCGGATGCTGACCGCTTCCGCCCGCGCAATTGGTGAAGCGACCGCCGCATCGCACGACGCCATTGATGCGGTCATTCCACCTGTTGCTTTGGAAATGTTTTCAACAGGTTACGGAGATCGCGTTTATTATCGCGTTGAAACTTCGGATGGCCGCCTGCTGGCTGGTTATCCCGATTTGCCGAAGCCCGCGACGATCACCAATTATGATCCGCAGCATTATCTGGGAACCTATCGTGACCGCGAATTGCGGCTCGTGGTTCTGCGCCATCCCGTTGCTGCCTCCTCAAACTTACCGCAATCAATCGATGTTATTGTCGGTGTGACCATGGCCGGTTACGATGCCATGCAGCGCGATCTCTGGCTGCATTCGGTGTGGCAACAATCCTTGCTCATCATCGCGGCGGGGGCTCTGTCGCTGCTGGGACTGCGTTTCGTTTTGCGTCCGCTCATTCGGCTGCGCAACGAAGTGCGCAATCGAAAATCGGAACTAGAGGCCTTCGATCCTGAAACGGTACAGACGGAATTGCGACCGCTTGTAACCGCGCTCAACCAATATATGGAGCGGGTGCGTAAACAAATGTCAGCGCAGCGCCGTTTTATCCAGAATGCCGCGCACCAGCTTCGCACACCGATCGCCACACTGACGACACAGGCAAGTTTTGCGGTGCGTACGACCAATGAAGATGATCGAAATGAAGTGCTCGCCAGCCTCAAAAGCACGGCCATGCAACTCTCACGTCTCGCCGCACAATTGCTCACACTGTCTCGTGCCGAGCCCGGTAGCAGACGCCCGCGCGCCGACCGTGTCGATCTGGCTGAAGCTGGAAAGCAGGTGCTGGAAAGTCTTGCCGGAAAGGCCTTCGACCGCAATATCGATCTCGGCTTCGATCTGAAAACGGATAATGCTCACGTTTCCGGCGATGGCACGATGCTGAGCGAAATGATCGTCAATCTGGTGGACAATGCGCTCAGCTATACCCCGCAGGGCGGCATGGTGACTTTGAGCATCGACAGTCGGGACGGTCAGGTTCGCATTATTGTTGAAGATAACGGCCCTGGCATTGCGGTTGCGGAGCGCGAACACGTCTTCGAACGCTTCTATCGCGTGCCGGGAACTGTTGCTGAAGGAAGCGGTCTCGGCCTTGCCATCGTGCGGGAAGTTGCCGATGCGGCGGACGGCGATGTGCAGCTTCTCGAAACAAAAGGCGGCGGGCTTACGGTCGTTGTGACCCTGCCCGCCGCCTGATTTAAGAGCATTTCCAGCAAAAGTGCGAAGCGCCTACGCGGGGAAATCAGTTCACTGGACTGATTTCTGATCCCGCTCCGATGCGTAGGATAATGCGTGAAAATAAACGGATAGAGCGGTTCCGACGGAACCGCTCTATCAATCCTCGGTTTTCGTTATCAGCTGCCCTGTTCGGACAGAGCCTGCGGACGCCACTTGACGAGGTGGTTCTCGATCAGCGTGATGATGTATTCTACTACCAGCGCCAGTACTGCCAGAATGACCATGGCAGAGAAAACGCCATTAGCATTGAACGAGCCCTGCGCTGTCGAGATCATCAGGCCGACGCCCTTCTTGGCGCCCAGAAATTCACCAACCACAGCACCGACAAGCGCGAAGCCGAAGCTGACATGCAAGCTGGCCAGAATCCAGCTCATGGCCGATGGGATAATGACCGAGCGGGTAATCTGCGACGGTGAGGCGCCCAGAATCTGCGCATTGGCGATCAAGGCGCGGTCTGCCTCGCGGACACCCTGAAACGCATTGGCGAAGACAACGAAGAACACCATGACGACGGCAAGCGCGACCTTGGAGGCCATGCCGAGACCGAGCGCGATGATGAAGATCGAGCCAAGAACAACACGGGGGATCGAGTTGGCGATCTTGATATAGATCGAAAACACATCGGCCAGAAACTTGTTGCGACCGAGGATGATGCCGCAGATGATGCCGCCGACAGCGCCAATCAGAAAGCCAAGCACCGTTTCTTCAAGCGTTACGATAATCTGCTCGGAGAGCGGGCCCTGTGATGTGCCTTCGGTGATCCAGATCCAGATCTGGTCGGCGATACCCGATGGGCTGGCAAAGAAGAATGGGTCTATAATGCCGGTGCGTGCGCCCAGTTCCCAGCCACCAAGGACTGCGAAAAGAATGGCGAAGCGAACGAGAATAACAACGGCGCGACGCTGGCGCGACTTGGCGCGGAAGGTCGCTTCCGTGCGGGCGAGTTCCGCGGCACTGCCATTGGCCTGAGCGCCCGCGGGAGATGCAAGAGTTTGTGCGGTCATGTCGGTTCCTCCCGAGTTTATTTGCCGCTTGCCAGCGCGCGCTGCTGGCCGATCTGCACTTCTTCACGCAGGTCGTCCCAGATCACTTTTGCGATTTCGACGAACTTGTCGTCGTAACGGATGTCTTCCATGACGCGCGGGCGGGGAATATCGATATTATAGACGCTCTTGACCGTGGCCGGTCCGGCGGTCAGAACATAAACCTTGTCGGCAAGGGCGATTGCTTCTTCGAGGTCGTGGGTGACGAAAATCACCGAAGCGCCGGATTGCTGCCAGAGGTCGAGCAACTCGCCCTGCATCAGCGTACGGGTCTGAATGTCGAGCGCGCTGAACGGCTCGTCCATGAGCAGGATTTTCGGCTCATTGATGAAGGTCTGGGCCAGTGCCACACGCTTGCGCATACCGCCTGAAAGCTGGTGTGGGTAGTGCTTTTCAAAGCGCGCAAGGCCAACGCGGGCAATCCAGCTGCGCGCCTTTTCATAGGCTTCTTCCTTGCCCATACCGCGATAGCGGGGACCAGCGCTTACATTGTCGATGACATTGAGCCAGGGAAACAGCGCATCCGCCTGAAACACGAAGCCGATATCAGGGCTGATGCCTTCGATCGGCTGCCCCATCAGGCGCACTTCACCGGCGCTCGGCTTGGCAAGACCGGTCACGAGATTGAGCGTCGTGGACTTGCCGCAACCCGTGGGACCGACAACGCAGGCAAACTCGCCCTTGCCGACATGCATGGTGAAATCGCGCAGCGCCGTCATCATCTTGCCGTCGGGCGTGACAAAGCGACGGGTAACATTGTTGAGTTCGATTGCGGGCGCGCCATCACCGGCCTTGTCGCGCGCAATGGTTTTCGGGGCTTCCATCAGCATAGGTTCCTCGCGGATGTGCGGCACCGCTCGCGCGCAATGCTTGTTATTGCGCGCCTGCAATGCTGTTGAATGTGTTTGGGTCGGCGGGGCTGACGTTCATTTGCGAACACCAGCTAGGGGGCCACTTACTTCGCGGCGTCGAGCGTCGCGTTGGCCTTGTCGACGAATTCCGTCGTATAGGTCTTCGACAGGTCGATCTGCTTTTCCTGAAGCGGCTTCTTGAAGGTTGCGAGCACCTTCAGAACCGTTTCCGGACCATCCTTCGGCATACGGCCATCCGGCGTATACTGCGCCTTACCTTCAGCCAGACCCTTTACATAAAGGTCCTTGTCGCCGACATAATAGTCCTTCGGCATCTGATCGGCGATTTCATCGGCGCTGTGCGAAGCGATGTAGCGCATTGTCTTGACGAGTGCATTGGTCAGCTTCTGCGCTTCTTCCTTGTGGGTTTCAAGCCAAGCCGACTGCACATAGAAGGAGGCTGCCGGGTAAGGTCCGCCAAGTGCTTCGGCGGTCTTGTCCGGCGTGCGCATATCGACCAGAACCTTGGCTTCGCCGGTCTTGAGCATGGTGGCAATCGTCGGCTCGGTGGTCATACCGGCCTGAATAGCGTCCTGCTTGATGGCGGCGATGAAGGTATTGCCTGCGCCGACCGGGAGCAGCGTGTAATCGCCCTGCTTCAGCCCGTTGCGCACGGCCAGATACTGCGTCAGGAAGTCTGTGGAAGAGCCAAGGCCCGTCACGCCCAGCGTATGGCCCTTGAAATCGGCTGGCGACTTGATCTCGTCGGCATATTTCGCCGAAACCAGTTCCACTTCGCCCGGCGCCTGGCTGAACTGCACGATGGACTGGATGAACTTGCCCTTCGACTGAAGGTCGATGGTGTGGTCGTAGAAGCCGACCACGGCTTGCGCGGCTCCGGCGAGCAGTTCGTTCTCGGCGTCCACGCCTGCGCGGCTATTGATCAGCTCGACGTCGAGGCCTTCATCCTTGAAGTAACCAAGCTTTTCGGTCAGCACAGCCGGCAGATAAATCTGCTTTTCCATACCGCCGACAATAACCGTCAATTTTTCGGCATGCGCAGCACCGGCGCCAAGCGCCATGACACCGCTCAAAAGCGCAGCGCGCCAAACAAGCCGAAGCGAATTCGTTGAAATTTTCATATAGGCTCCTCCAAGGAATGCTTCAGTCCGACAAAAGCCGAACCCCTCCTGATATGCAGCCGATTCCTCTAATCGGTGGAGAATGGTTACAGCAGCCAAGCTTTCAATCAGCTTTCAATAAACTTGCAGCC
>JAEXXS010000483.1 GCA_023451915.1 Pseudomonadota bacterium
GATATCGCCGTTGCCAACTCCTATTATGTCGGCCTGATGCGTTCGGGTAAGGGCGGTGATGAGCAAAAGACCTGGGGCGAGGGTATCAAGGTCATTCTCCCGACCTTCAAGGACGGCGGCACGCAGGTCAATATCAGCGGCGCAGCCGTGGCCAAGAATGCCCCCCACAGGCAAGAGGCTATCAAGCTTCTCGAATATCTCGTCTCCGATGAAGCACAGAAAATCTATGCCGAGGCCAATTACGAATATCCGGTGAAGCCCGGCGCTCCGGTCGATGCGATTGTGAAGTCGTTCGGCGAATTGAAGATCGACAAGGTTCCGCTGGCTGAAATCGTGAGCCATCGCAAGGAAGCGAGCGAACTGGTTGATAAGGTTGGTTTCGACAACTAAAACCAGAATGACAGTATGAACAAAGCGCCGGTGCTTCATGCGCCGGCGTTTCCTTATGACGAGCACCATGACCGATATGCCCGCCACCGCACGACATTCGCTTTTCCGGCCATCAAGGGCGGGGCGCGTCTGGCTTTGGGCTTCGGCGGTGATTGCTGTCCTCGTTTTCCTGCCGGTTCTGGCGCTTGCCCGCGAGGCTTTGCAGGGTTCGGCAGGTCTGTGGCAGCATTTGCTCTCCACATTATTGCCGACAGCCTTTGCCGACACGGTCATTCTTCTGCTCGGCGTGGGCACCATCGCGGCGCTGGTGGGAACGTCGATGGCGTGGCTGGTGACGGCCTATGATTTTCGCGGGCGCGGTATTCTCGAATGGGCGTTGCTGCTGCCGCTTGCTGTGCCGACCTATATCGTTGCCTATGCCTATCTGGATATTCTTCATCCGATAGGGCCGGTGCAAGGCGCTATCCGCTTTATGCTGGGCTTTGACAGTCCGCGCCAGTTCCGGCTGCCGGATATCCGCTCGATGACCGGCTGCATTCTGCTGCTGGGTTTTGTGCTCTATCCTTATGTCTATATCCCGACACGGGCGATGTTTCTCACCCAGTCGGCCAGTCTCATGGATGCGGCGCGGACGCTTGGCGTCAGCCGTCGCGGCATTTTCTGGCGGGTGGCGCTGCCGCTGGCGCGCCCGGCGGTTGCCGTCGGCGTCAGTCTTGCCTTGATGGAAACGCTGAACGATGTTGGCGCGGCCGAGTTTCTCGGCGTGCGCACACTGACCGTATCCATCTACACAACATGGATCACGCGGTCCGATCTGCCGGGCGCGGCGCAACTGGCGCTCGCCCTGTTGCTGCTTGTGGTGGCGCTCGTCTCGCTGGAGCGTTGGGCACGGCGCAAGCAGCGTTTCGCCTCCAACATCCGCCATTCGCGCGGGTTCGAGCCGTCGAAAGTCTCAACCGCGAAAGGCTTGTGGCTGCTTGCGCTCGGGTTCTTGCCGATCATTATCGGCTTCGTTGGTCCAGCCCTTTATCTGCTCATTGAAGCGGCCAAGCGCGTGCGCTTTGCGGGTATATCGCCGCGTCTTGCCGGGGAGGCGTTCAACACCCTCCTGCTGGCGTCGATTGCAACAGCGATCGTGCTGGTCTGCGGCATGGTGGTGGCTTATGCGGTGCGCCTGTTTCCTGGCGCTTTCTCCCGCTGGCTCTACCGTCTTTCCACAATGGGCTATGCTGCGCCTGGTACGGTGATCGCCATTGGTATTCTCGTCGTTTCGGGCAGCTTCGATCATGTCTTCAACCAACTGGCCGGATATGTTTTCGGCGTGCCCGCCGGTCTGATCCTGATCGGTTCAGGCGCTGCGGTGGTTTATGCCTATGGGGTGCGGTTCATGGCTATCGCCGCAGGCGGTATCGATGCGGGGCTGGAACGCATTCCGCTGTCGCTCGATCACGCATCGCGCACGCTTGGACGAAGCGTGACGGCGACATTCCGCTCCATTCACCTGCCGCTGTCGAAGACGGCAATTGTGGCAGCCGGATTGCTTGTTTTTGTGGACTGCGTAAAGGAATTGCCAGCAACATTGCTGCTGCGCCCGCTCAATATGGAAACTTTCGCAACGCATCTTTACGGCGAAGCCGCGCGCGGTACTTATGAAGAAGCGTCGATTGCCGCACTTGCCATTGTGGTGATCGGCATTGTGCCGGTGATCCTGCTTGCCCGCGTGGGTCGCAGGTCTGGCAAGCAAGTTCAATAATATTATTAAAGTCTAATATAGCAAGAAAATTAAGTATAGACCTTACACTTTTGTATTGGATGCACTGTTAGGCCTGATTTATAATTGCTTAAGTAGTGTACGCTAAACAATTATGTGTTGTATAACAAAAACACAAAAATGCTTCGGTCAGGGCCGACGGCGGCCTTGCGCAAACGAAAGCGGGGGCGTGTTATGTTTAGAGTCATCGAATGCATATCCGGACAACATGACAGACCCATCGTCGTTTTGGCTGCGGTCATTTCGCTTATTGGTGTTTTTGCCTTTTTCCTTCTGCTCGCGCGGGCGGGAGAATGCGCTGATCATCGCCGCGAGAGCTGGCTTGCGACCGCCGCTTTTGCCGGGGGCTTGAGCGTCTGGGCCACGCATTTTGTGGCGATGCTGGCTTATCAGGGTACGGTGGCGATTGAGTTTGATCTCATCATCACCACCCTTTCAGCCGTGATTGCGATTGCCGGTTTCTGGGTCGTGCTGCGCCTGTTTGATTTTAACAGCATGAAGGCAAATCTGCTGGCTGGTTTCTGTGGTGCGCTGGTGATCGCCGCGATGCATTTTACCGGCATGGCTGCAGTCAAAGCCGCCGCGACTATTGAGTTCGACACGGTGCCGATCATTATTGGCGCGGTCGTCGCCACCCTGTTGCTGGCTGGTGCTTTCGAGGCGATGCGCCTCTCAGGCCGTTGGATGCGGCTTTCCCTGGCCACGGTTCTCGGTGTCGGCTCGATCTGCGTGCTGCATTTCACCACCATGTCATCCACCACTCTGATACCCGATCCGAGTCTGCCTGCGGCAGACCCGCTCGGCACGGGCCGCATGTGGATCGTTGGGGCGGTTGCGACAGTCTCCTGCTTCATCGCCTTCATGACGGTCGCAGCCGTGTTCATCGACCGTTACATGACGGATTTGAAAGGCTTTGCGAATGCGACGCTGGATGGGCTTGCCGTCATCCGCGATGACCGGATCGTCGAAGTGAATGCGCGTTTTTCGCGTTTGATGAACAGCACCGAAAGGGCGCTGATCGGACGTTCGCCGGAAGATTTACTGCTGACGGCGGATGGTCTGCCCGCCGCCACCCCGCGTACGACTGCGGTTGAGGCGACCCCCCGGCAGGAAAATGACGAGCGCATTTTCGAACTCGCCGTCCACACGATTGAATATCAGGGCAAGGCTTGCGAGGTTCTCGCCGTGCGCGACCTGACGGAAAAGCACGCCGCTCAGCGCCAGATCGAGCATATGGCGAACCATGACGCATTGACCGACCTGCCCAACCGCGCCTTTTTCGAACAGCGCCTGTCCAATGCGGTGGGCGGACGTTCGCAGCAGCGTTGCGCTGTCTTTGCGCTCGATCTCGACCGGTTCAAGGCGGTGAACGATATTTTCGGCCATGCACAAGGCGACCGGGTGTTGAAAACCGTTGCCAATATTCTGCGGCGCACGATCAGCGGCGTCGATACGGCAGCGCGCATTGGCGGCGACGAGTTTGTGATCCTGCAGGTCGGCGTGCCGCAGCCATCAGGCGCACGCAAGCTTGCCGAGCGGATATTGGACGAATTCAAAAAAGAAATGAACATGATCGCCGATCAGACGGCGGTGGGCGTCAGCATCGGTGTCGCGATCTACCCGACCGATGGCCGTGATGCCGAAACGCTTCGTCATGCAGCCGATGTCGCGCTTTATCGCGCCAAGACCAGCGGCAAGGGCATGGTTGCGTTCTATTCGCCGGAAATGGATCGCGAGATCACCGAGAGACGGCAACTGGAAGCCGATCTGCGCCAGGCCATGTCGCGTGGTCAGATCACCATCGCCTACCAGCCGCTGATTGGAACCGCCGATGGTTCCTGCAAGGGCTATGAGGCGCTGCTGCGCTGGACGCATCCAGAGCGCGGAACCATCCCGCCGGAAGTGTTCATTCCCATTGCCGAAGAAACCGGCGTGATCATCGCGCTTGGCGAATGGGTGCTGCGGGAAGCCTGTCGCACGGCGGCGAGTTGGGACCGCCACCTGACGATTGCCGTCAATGTATCGCCGATCCAGTTTCGTCTGACCAATCTGCCCGAGACGGTTGCCGCTGTTCTGGAGGAAACCGGTCTGCAGGCCTATCGGTTGGAACTGGAGGTCACGGAGGCGGCGCTCATCAAGGACAGGCCGACGACGCTGGAATTGCTGCGCCGCATCAAGAAGCTCGGCGTGCGCATCGTGATGGACGATTTCGGCACGGGCTATTCGTCGCTGAACAATCTCCAGAGTTTTCCTTTCGACAAGATCAAGATTGACCGCAGCTTCATCAATACAATGGAAACCGATGTCAGTTCGCACGCTATTGTGCGGGCAATCGTCGGGCTCGGTCGTAGCCTCGACCTGCCGGTCGTTGCCGAAGGCATCGAGAACTTTCATCAGCACCGCATGGTGATCGAAGAGGGCTGCGCGCAGGTACAGGGCTTTTTGTTCGGGCGTCCTGCACAGGCGCCGGGCGCAACCGACCCATCGGAAATTGTTCCCTACAGGAAATTTGTGGATGAGTAATACGATAGGTCGTTGCTTGGGCTGTGAATAAACTGAAGTTTTGCTCCTAGCTTCGGGGGTGAATACTCTGCCAAATTGTTACAACCCTGTTACATGGCAGTAGCGCGCAGCGCTTTTGCAGCGTGCCCGGGAGCTTGCACACGCATGGCGTGAAAGCGGATTCTTCAAGACTATCAAGGGGATTGGCGTGACTTGCGCTTCGGAAGGGAGCCAGGATAGTATAATGTTTTCAACACGATATTTCGCGTGATCGCAATAATAAGTGAATTTATTACGCGGAGCTTTCCGTGCTTCTAACACGTTGAAGCCACAAATTGACAGCTCAATGGGCTGAAGCATCGGGCAAGAAACGAAATCGTTTTGAAAGCACGGTGCAAGGAACGCAAACAATACCTTCGGTTCGGACGGAAAAGCCATGTGGCGGCTTTAACCCGACGTATCGCGGCTCAAGTTGGATGATAGATATTATGCTTACTTCGCAGCAATGGCTCCCGGTCGAATTGCTCAACATCGGGCTGGCCGCGGCTCTTTTCTTCGCCTGCCTTGTCCACTCGCTGTGGAAGGCGGTTTTCGATGAGCTCAACCCGGTGTTCTGGCGTCGCACGGCTGCCCTTTTGTGGGCTGGCGTCGTGATCGTCGCGCTGAGCGGCGGGCTGGACACGTTTGACTGGGTGCAGGCAATCGGCTGGATGCTCGTCGCCGGTGGCGTCGCAGCGACGGTAGTTCGCGCCGGTCTTTCCTATTATCGCCAGTATTGCGCGCAGAACCCGCAGGGTGTCTTCGGTCGCCGTACGCGGCTTTCAGGACGGTGAGCCTCATGTTTGCAAGAACCGAAACCATGCCCTTGCGGCAACACCGCCCCTATAGCCTGCGGTCGTTCTTCATACGCGCTTTTGGCTCTGCACGATCCCGTAAATATTCGTAGAACGCGCGCCGGAGCGGCAATAGGCGAAGACGGGGCCTTCCGCCTCATCGAGCGCTGCCGCCATGGCGTCAACATCATCCTGCGTCAGCTGGCCGCCAACCACCGGAATATAATAGGTGGCGAGGCCAGCTTTCTCTGCAACACGCGCAATTTCGGCGAAATCCGGCTGTTCCGGGCCGCCTTCGTCATCGGGACGATTGCAAATGATCGTCTGAAAGCCTTC
>JAEXXS010000001.1 GCA_023451915.1 Pseudomonadota bacterium
GAACTGGTGCGCGGCGATATTTTCGAGTGGGGCGCGCTGATGGCAGGCGCTTTGTTCGGCTCGCTGCCGGTGGTGATCCTCTATTCTTTCTTCGTTGACTACTACGTGTCGTCGATGACGGGCGCAGTGAAGGAATAGGCGCCAGCTATGCCGGTCTGAAAATAAGCGCTCCGCATTTGGCCTCCCGGTCGGCTGCGGAGCGCAATATGATAGCCAGGCGAATACAAAGCGCATTTTCTCGCTTAGCACGACAGTTGCATTCTTCGTGATGCCGGTCTGCAACGAGCAATTTCCTGCGCTCCGGTGCTCACGTACTTCTATGCACGCTCCGCGGTACTCAAAAATCACTCGTTTCGCCACGGCCTGACGAATTTGCAACTGAAGTGGGAGTTGCCAAGAATTTTAGCAATTCCTTATTGCAATTCATTTGCAATTGCAGAATAAATAATCATGCGAATTTTATTTCAGTTTGCAGCGATTGATATGAAGGCCCTTTCGCTGCGTTTCAGTTGCAAATAAGTCCTAATAGCAATAGCGAGGAATAAATGTTCGACAGACTGAGACGATTGATCCTGACCGGAATGGCGGGCGCGGCGCTGGCGGCAGTGCTTGCGGTGGCTCCTTCTGCGGCGCAGGAAAAATTCAAGGCCGTCACGACCTTCACCGTCATTGCCGATATTGCGCGAAATGTTGCGGGCGATGCGGCAATCGTTGAATCGATCACCAAGCCGGGCGCGGAAATTCATAATTATCAGCCCACACCCGGTGATATAAAGCGGGCGCAAGGCGCGCAGCTTATCTTGTGGAACGGGCTTAACCTCGAACTCTGGTTCGAAAAGTTCTTTCGGCACCTGAAAGACGTGCCGAGCGTTGTCGTGTCAGACGGCGTCGTGCCGATGGGCATCACGGAAGGGCCGTATAGCGGCAAGCCGAACCCGCATGCGTGGATGTCACCGACCGCTGCGCTGATCTATGTCGATAATATCCGCGATGCTTTCGTCAAATATGACCCGGCCAATGCCGACACCTATAAGGCGAATGCCGAAGCCTATAAGCAGAAAATCCGGGCTGCCATCGAGCCGATCAAGGCGAAACTTGCCATCGTTCTGGAAGACAAGCGCTGGCTCGTTTCGAGCGAAGGGGCCTTCTCCTATCTCGCGCGCGATTTTGGTCTGAAGGAACTTTATCTGTGGCCGATCAATGCCGACCAGCAGGGCACGCCGCAGCAGGTGCGCAAGGTGATCGATGCGGTGCGCAAGAACGGCATCACTGTCGTCTTTTCCGAAAGCACGATTTCGCCTGCGCCGGCTGAGCAGGTGGCCCGCGAAACCGGGGCTCGCTATGGCGGCGTGCTTTACGTGGATTCCCTGACCGACAAGGACGGCCCGGTGCCAACCTATATCGACCTGCTGCGCGTCACCTCCGACACTATCGTGAAGGGACTGGCCGATCCTTCCTGATCCTCGCAAATCCGGTGTCCGCCATTTTGGCGGGCACGCATGCGTATCCTTATGAAAGAGATATCCGATGAATGCTCAACCCGACTGGCAGAGCCATTTCGGCTCCGGTTCTGAAGATGGCGGTATTTCCGTCGATGGCGCGACCGTCACCTATCGCAACGGCCTGACCGCCTTGCGCGACGCAAGTTTTCGCATCCCGACCGGCACGATTGCCGCTCTTGTCGGCGTCAACGGGTCGGGCAAATCCACCTTGTTCAAGGCGATCATGGGGTTTGTGCGTCTTGCGCGCGGATCGATCCGGGTGCTGGGCATGACGGTGGACGAAGCCTTGCGCAAGAACCTCGTCGCCTATGTGCCGCAATCGGAAGAGGTCGACTGGAATTTTCCGGTTCTGGTCGAGGATGTGGTGATGATGGGGCGCTATGGCCATATGGGCATGATGCGGAGACCGAAGGCCGTCGATCATGAGGCGGTGGCCAATGCGCTTGACCGTGTCAATATGAGCGCGTTTCGCAAGCGACAGATCGGCGAGCTTTCGGGCGGCCAGAAAAAGCGTGTCTTCCTTGCCCGCGCTCTGGCGCAGGACGGCCGCGTCATTCTGCTTGATGAGCCATTTACAGGCGTCGATGTGAAGACGGAAGAGCAGATCATCACACTGTTGCGGGAGCTGCGCGATGAAGGCCGCGTGATGCTGGTATCAACGCATAATCTCGGTTCCGTGCCGGAGTTCTGCGACCGCACGATCCTGATCAAAGGCACGGTGCTGGCCTATGGCCTGACCTCGAACACATTCACCCAGAAAAATCTGGAAAAGACCTTCGGCGGCGTTCTGCGCCATTTCGTTTTAAACGGGCCGCAAGGCGAAGCTTCCTCTTCGATTGGCGTGATTACCGATGACGAGCGCCCGCTGATCCTGCAGGGCGGTAAGGCCGCCATTCGCAACACCGGCGATGGAGAAGGAGGGCAGGAATGATGGAAATGCTCCTGCAACCCTTCACCTATGGCTATATGCTGGATGCCATGTGGGTATCGGCGCTGGTCGGCGGTGTTTGCGCTTTCCTTTCCTGCTATCTGATGCTGAAAGGCTGGTCGCTGATCGGCGATGCCCTGTCCCATTCCATCGTTCCGGGCGTCGCCGGAGCCTATATGCTGGGGCTGCCGTTTTCTATCGGAGCGTTCTTTTCGGGCGGACTGGCGGCAGGCGCTATGTTGTTCTTGAACCAGCGGACGAAGCTGAAGGAAGACGCCATTATCGGCCTGATCTTCTCCGGCTTTTTCGGTTTGGGCCTGTTTATGGTGTCGATTTCGCCGACCTCGGTCAACATCCAGACCATCGTGCTTGGCAATATTCTGGCGATCACGCCCGGCGACAAGTTGCAGCTCGGGATGATCGGTTTCGTGTCGCTCGCCCTTCTGCTCGTCAAATGGAAAGACCTGATGGTGACTTTCTTCGATGAAACCCACGCGCGTTCGATTGGCCTTAATCCGACCGCGCTCAAGATCATGTTTTTCACGCTTCTCTCCGCATCGACGGTTGCGGCGCTCCAGACGGTTGGCGCGTTCCTCGTCATTTGCATGGTGGTGACACCGGGCGCGACGGCCTATCTGCTGACGGATCGCTTTCCGCGACTGCTGGTCATCGCCGTGATGATCGG
>JAEXXS010000375.1 GCA_023451915.1 Pseudomonadota bacterium
GCGGCCCCTGCGCCGGTCTGCCGATCCGGCTTGGCTCGCGCGCCTTTGAAAATGCTTCGCCGCAGATGGATTCCGAGCTTGCCAGTCGGCTGCGCAAAGCGGGCCTCAATTTCTTTGGCACGACCACGGTGCCGGAATTTGGCCTTGCACTCGCCAGCGAACCGGCAAGCGGTCCACAGGCTCGCCACCCTTTTGATGCGGCGCTTTCGCCAGCTGGCTCATCCGGCGGCGCGGCAGCCGCCGTCGCAGCCGGGATTGTCAGCATTGCCCATGCGACCGATGCGGGCGGCTCCATCCGCGTGCCTGCCGCAGCCTGCGGTCTGGTCGGCCTGAAGCCGAGCCGTGGCGCGATGCCCGCCGGGCCGCATTTCGGCAACTATCTCGCGGGCATTGCCAGCGAATTCGTACTGTGCCGCTCGATCCGCGATGCAAAGATGCTGCTTCCGCTCGTTGAAGGCAAAACCGAAGGCTTCCTGCCAGATCCCAAAAGGGGCGCAGGCGAGTTGCCCACGCGTCTGCGCATCGGCTTTATCACGGATGATCTTGCCGCCTATCCCGTCACGCCGGAACGTATGCAGGTTGTGAGCGATGCCGCCCGTTTTCTGGAGGCGCAAGGCCATGCAATCCGCGAAATCCCCGCGCAGGATTTAAGCCCGCTTGTTGCATCCAGCGCACGGGCGTTTGACCGCATCATTTCCGTCAATCTTGCCGCCGCAATCGACTTTCTGGCGATCGATCAGGACAAGCTGGAACCGCTCACCCGCGCCGTTGCGGAACGTGGACAGGGGTTTGACGCAACCGCGCTCTATCGGGCTATGAACGGCGCTGTCAGCGCATCGCATATGCTCTGGCAGATTTTCCGCGATATTGATGTGCTGATAACTCCGATGCTGTCCAGAGCGCCCTTGCCATTGGGCTCGTTTCCGATGAACCATGGCGATGTGGACCATCACTGGCGGAAAATGAACGAATTTGCACCCTATGCGGCGCTTGCCAATATTTCTGGCTTCCCGGCGCTTTCTCTGCCCTTCGGAGAGGATGCCGATGGAATGCCGGTCGCCGTGCAGCTTATCGCGCCAATGGGCGCCGACAGGCTTCTTCTGAATGCCGGTCAGCGGCTGGAGGAGGATCGCCGCTGGCAGCATAAATTTCCCGTTGCGGGGTTGAACCAATGACGACAACAGTTCTCGAACTGCGAAACATCACCAAGCGCTTCGGCGCACTGACCGCCAATGACGATATTTCGCTGAAGCTGGAGCGCGGCGAAATCCTCGCTTTTCTGGGTGAAAACGGCGCGGGTAAAACCACGCTGATGAACATCCTGTTCGGCCATTATGTGCCGGATGAAGGACGCGTCTTCGTGAAAGGCGTTGAAATCCCGCAGGGCAAGCCGCGCGCAGCCATTGATGCGGGCGTTGGCATGGTGCACCAGCATTTCACCCTAGCCCCCAATCTCACGGTTCTGGAAAACATTATCACCGGCACGGAGAGCCTCTGGAAGCTCAAATCCGCCCATGGCGCAGCGCGTGCCAAGATCGCGCAGATTGCCGAGCGTTTTGGCCTCAAGGTCGATCCGGATGTGCGGCTTGGCGATCTTTCGGTCGGCGAACAGCAGCGCGTCGAAATTCTGAAAGCGCTCTATAATGACGCGGATGTGCTGATCCTCGATGAACCCACCGCCGTTCTGACGACGCAGGAAGCGGAAGGCCTGTTCGCGACATTGAAGGAAATGGCGCGGCAGGGCCTGTCGCTGATCTTCATTTCGCACAAGCTGCATGAGGTTATGTCCGCCGCCGACCGGGTGATCGTGCTGCGCGGCGGAAAGCTTGTCGCCGAGCGGAAGGCTTCCGAAACCTCCAAGGAAGAACTGGCCGAACTGATGGTCGGTCGGCGCGTCTCGCGCCCTGCCCGCGCGGCAGCAACGCCCGGCGAGACGCTGCTGGAAGCCAGCCATGTTACAGTTGTCGAAGACGGAATTGCTCGCCTTTCGGAACTGAATTTTCAGGTTCGTGCTGGGGAAACGCTCGGCATCATCGGTGTTTCCGGCAATGGGCAGGCCGCGTTAGGCCGGTTGGTTTCGGGACTGAGCCAGCCTGCAAGCGGCGCGCTTGTCATGTTCGGGGAAACGGTCACCAAATTCGACCCCCGCCGCTTTGTGGCCGAAGGGGTCGGGCGTATTCCCGAGGACCGGAATGCCGAAGGCGCGATTGGCGACCTGACCTTGTGGGAAAATGCCATTCTGGAGCGCGTGCGCGATCCGAAATTCTCGAATGGTGTTCTGGTCAACCGCACTGCGGCGCGCGAATTCACCGACCGCATCATCAAGGATTTCGACGTGCGCGGCGGTACGCCCGACAGTCGTATTCGCCTGCTTTCCGGCGGCAATATGCAAAAGCTCATTTTGGGCAGGAATCTGGAGACGGCTCCGCGTATCCTCATTGCAGCCCAACCGACGCGCGGACTGGATGAAGGTGCGGTCGCAGCCATCCATACCCGCATTCTGGAAGCGCGCGCCAAGGGTGCTGCTGTTCTGCTGATTTCCGAAGATCTCGATGAAATCATCGGCTTGGCGGACCGTGTTCAAGCGATTGTTAAAGGCCGCCTCTCCCCGCCGATCGACGCAGATGAAGCCAATGCGCAGAGACTGGGCCTCATGATGGCCGGCGAATGGCAGACAACGAAGGGGCTGAATTGATGCGTATCGAACGACGCGAAACCCGGCCCAAAGCGCTGGTCGCGACTGCTCCGGTCGTCGCGGTTCTGGCCGCTTTCGTGCTGGCAGGCATGCTGATCGCCGCAGCCGGTGCGCCGGTGATGGAATCCTTCCGCCAGATCGCCATCGGCGCGTTCGGCAACAAGCTTTCGATCAGCGAAACGCTGACACGCGCCACGCCGCTGATGCTGACGGGCCTTGCCGTCGCGGTCGCCTTCCGCTCCAAACTCTGGAATATCGGCGCTGAAGGGCAGTTCTATATGGGTGCGCTGGCAGTCGTTGCGATGGGCACGCAATTGCAGCTGCCCGCGCCGCTGCTCATTCCGCTGCTGCTGATTGTCGGCGCGATTGCGGGCATGATCTTCCTGCTTATTCCGCTCGGCCTTCGCCTGCGCTTCGGCGTCGACGAAGTGGTGACGACCCTGCTTTTGAACTTCGTTGCGGTGCTGTTCGTTTCCATGATGATCGAAGGTCCGATGAAAGACCCGCTTGCTTTTGGCTGGCCGCAGTCGGAACCCGTGCCGGATGCAGCGGTACTCCCGAAAATCATGACGGGGATGCGGCTTCATATCGGTATCCTGATTGCCATCGCGCTGGCGCTCATCATTGCCTATGTGCAGAAGCGCACCGTGTTCGGTCTTGAAACCAAGGCCGCCGGTATCAATCCAGCTGCGGCACGCTTTGCCGGTGTTCCGCTCGGTCGTACCCTCATCAAGGTTGCCTGCATCTCCGGCGGGCTGGCAGGTCTTGCGGGAGCGATCCAGGTCATGGGCGTGAAGGGCTATGTGACGACCGACCTTTCGCCCGGCTTTGGTTATTCCGGCATCATCGTCGCGATGC
>JAEXXS010000045.1 GCA_023451915.1 Pseudomonadota bacterium
GCTATATTGAACGGGCGGAAAACATGGCCCGTCTGGTGGATGCCGGATTGCGCATGGCGCTGACCAAGACGTCTGACGCACCGGAGGAATGGTCTTCCGTGGTGGTGTCGGCGGGCGCAAGTCAGGCCTTTTCCGCCCGATATGATGCCTATAATGCGGCGAATGTCGCCGATTTCCTGCTGCGCGAAACCAGCAATCCCTCAAGTGTTATGTCCTGTTTTGAGACAGCGCGTTCCAATGGGCGCATGGTGCGCACCGCGCTGACGCGTGAAGCATGGGAAAGCGTCAATGAAGCGTGGATGCTTTTGAAGAAGTCGCTGAGCAAGCCTTTGAAGGAAAGCGATCTGCCGCCGCTGCTTGACCAGATCAAGCGCGAAACGGCGCTGATCCGAGGCGCTTTTCATGGCACCATGCTGCGCAACGAAATTTTCGATTTTGCGGGTCTGGGCACCTTTATTGAACGCGCCGACAACACAGCGCGCATTCTCGACGTGAAATATTATGTGCTGCTGCCGGCCATTTCCTATGTCGGCACGACGCTCGATAATTATCAGTGGGAGTCGATCCTGCGCTCGGTCTCGGCGCATCGCTCCTATCGCTGGGTCTATGACGGGGATTATCGTCCGGCGCATGTCGCAGATTATCTGATTCTGAACGGGCGCATGCCGCGCTCGCTTAATTATTGTTATCGCAGCATCAACGAGCATCTGGATTTTCTGTCCAAGGACTACGGCAACAATGCCACCTGTCACGAAACGGGGGAGAAAATCTTTTCGACACTGCAAAATCAGGACATAAGTGCCATCTTCGATGTGGGTCTGCATGAATTCCTGACGGACTTCATCAAGTGCAACAACCGGCTCGGCAACGAGATCGCTGAAACCTATAATTTCTATTGAGGTCCTCGCTTGCAGCTTAATATCCGGCACGTTTCGCATTATGTTTATGAACATCCGGTGCCCTATGCGGTGCAGCGTTTGCGTTTGCGGCCGCCGACGGTGCCGGGACAGATGGTGAAGCACTGGGAGCTGACGATTGAAGGCGGGGAGCCGGAAGTTTCCTATATCGACGGTTTTGGCAACAAGACTGATCTGGTGCAGCATCACCGCAATATCAGCGAGATTGTCATTACCGCCAGCGGCAGTGTCGAGGTGGAAGATCGCGTCGGTGTGCTTGGCCCGGTTTATGGTTATGCACCATTATGGTTGTTCGAGCGCGAAACTGAACTGACCCTGCCAGGCGGGGGCATCCGCGCACTGGCGGGTGACGTTTCAACCGGGCAGGAGCGGCTTGCCCTGCTGCACGAGTTGATGAACCGCGTCCATGGTTCTGTCGCCTATGTGCCTGGCACGACCAGCGTTTTCACCGATGCGGAAACAGCGCTCGGCGCGGGCAAGGGCGTCTGTCAGGACCACAGCCACATCTTCCTGTCGGTCGCGCGGCTTCTCGGCATTCCGGCGCGTTATGTCTCCGGCTATCTCATGATGGAAGGCGTGGAAGACCAGACCGCAAGTCATGCCTGGGCGGAAGCACATATCGATGGGCTCGGCTGGGTTGGTTTCGATGCGGCAAATAATATTTGCCCGAATGATCGATATGTGCGCCTTGCGACGGGTCTTGATTATCGCGATGCGGCTCCAATTTCAGGCGTTCGGCTTGGCGGAACGGCTGAAAGTCTTGCGGTTCACATCAATGTAGGGCAGTGATCGAACGAGAACGATGATATCGCCTGCCGGAAATTGCCGATGACCTATTGCGTTGGAATGAAAATCGATCGTGGCCTTGTGTTCATGTCCGACACGCGGACGAATGCAGGGCTCGACAATATTTCGAAATTTTCGAAGATGCGAAGCTGGTCGAAACCCGGCGACCGCGTCATCGTTCTGCTCTCGGCTGGCAACCTTGCCACAACGCAATCGGTCTCCAGTCTTCTCGAAGAGCGGATGAAGGCGCCTGCCGACCGCCACCCCTCCATCTTTGATGCACCATCGATGTTTCAGGTCGCGCGGCTGATCGGCGACACGGTGAAGGAAGTAATCCAGAACTCAGCAACCGGCGGCCAGAAGGCGGCGGATGCGTTCGGCGCTTCATTCATTCTGGGCGGGCAGATTAAGGGCGGCCAGCCGCGCCTGTTCTATATCTATCCCGAAGGCAATTTCATCGAAAGCTCGGTCGATACGCCGTTCTTTCAGATCGGCGAAAACAAATATGGCAAGCCCATTCTGGTGCGTGCCTATCAGCCGGATATGAGCTTCGAGGAAGCGGTGAAGCTGCTGCTCGTTTCGTTCGATTCCACGCTGAAGGCCAACCTCTCTGTCGGACTTCCGCTCGACATGCAGATTTATGAAGCCGACAGCCTCAAGACAGGCGTGCAGCGGCGCTTCGAGGCAACTGACCCGTATTACCAGACGGTATCCGAAAGCTGGTCCGAAGCCCTGAAGTCAGCGCTCGTACAGTTGCCGCCATTCAGTTTTAATGAATAAAAGCCGGGCATCGCAGGATGCCCAGCCTTTTTCTTTGACTTAAAAAACGGATCAGCCGAATACCTTGAAGCGCTCGCCATCATCCATGAAGGCTTTTTCGCCGAAAGGCTGTTCGTTGGAGCCGAACGGCATCTGGGCGCGCAGCTTCCACGACGACGGAATATCCCAGGTCTTGGCAACTT
>JAEXXS010000046.1 GCA_023451915.1 Pseudomonadota bacterium
TGAGTTAGGAACACACCATGACGGACAGCAGTGCAAATCCCCGTAGTTACGGCGAGCGTCCGCTGCACGAAGACGATCCGCTGATGGAACTGTCGCGAATCGTGGACTTTGGCGCGCCTCAAGGTGATCATTCCGCTTGGAACGAGCGCCGATCGCAAGATGAACATGAGCGAGCGGAGCCTGACTTCGATGCCTCGCTCGACCTTGAGCGCGAGCTTCTCGGCGACTTCGACGATTATGCACCGGCAACCCGCCAGAGCCAGTCTGTGGAACCGGAGCCCGAAGCTGCTCAGGATATGCGCTATAGCGCGCAGTATTATCGCGGTGCCGAACCGTTGGTTCACGAAGACGAACTCGCTTCTGCCCTCGAAGAAGAACTCGACCTGCATCTGGATAGCGGTGCATCTGTTCCAGCACCTGAACTCGACGACTTCGAGGATATCGAGCGCACCGAGCCTGTTCAGCAATTCGATTATGCCGATTATTCAAGCGCCCGCGATTCGTATGGCGACCCTTACGCGGCAGCGCAAAGCTCGGCTTATGACAATCACGAATCACCGGATAGTGCGCAGGGAACCCATGCGGCTGACCACGGTGCATATGATCCGACGATTTATCAGCCCGCTATCGAGCCGCACGAAGAATCCTATCTGACGCAGACGGCGCAAAGCCGCGACTGGGACGTGCAGGCCGTTGAGCCCGCCACACCGTCTTATGGCGCGGAGCCTGCACATCAGTCCATGTCGCTTGAGGACGAGCTGGAAAACCTGCTGTTCGGTGACGAGCCGCAGCCAGCCTCGGCAAACGACAGCGCCTATGGCTATCAGCCGGAGCCGGTCTCTTATGCGCCTCAGGCCCCCGTTTATGAACCGGAACAGGCCGCGTCCTACACGTCTGCGCCGGAACATGCCTATGCGGTTGAGGAAGAGCCTGAGCCAGCGTTTGATGATCTTCAGCTCGATGAACTGCATCTGGACGAGCAGGCCTTCGAACAGCCGCATCAGCCGGTAGCTGCTGCCGCACCCGTACAGGAAGCCGTCGCGCGCACTGAGCCATCTGGTTATCCCTATTACACCCGTGGCAATTTCGCTTCGGGCGTTGCTGCGCAAATGCCAGCGACCGCAGCGCAGCCGGTTGGACAGGGGCCAGCGCCTTATTCAGCCTTTGCCGGTTCGGAACAGGCTTCGAATGATGTTGCGGCGCAGGACGACGACTTTTCGTTCGACGATGATTTCTCCTTCGACGCCCCAGCCTTTTCCGCAGCGACCGCAGCGGAAGGCACTGATGACGATCTGTCCGACCTTGATGAGCTGAGCCTCAACGAAGACGATTTCGGTTTCGAACCTTCCGGTGATTACTCCGAATCGGAGGTCCTCAAGGCGACCGATGAAGAACTGCTCGGCGGCGATGATTTCTTCAATGAAGACGATCTTGATCTGCACGATGACAACAGTGCAGTCGCGCCTGCCTATGCGCATGCCGTGCTTTCGGACGAGGATTATCGTCCGACAACATCGGTGCCGCATTTCGCAACTGCGCAGCAGGCTGCCAGCGCACCGGCCCCGGACGTGGAAACACTGAGCGTTGCCGAAAACAAGGTCGAGCAGACCCATTCCCTCGATCTGCCGGAAGTCACTTACGGCGAAGAGGAAAGCGCTGCCGGTCTTGGCGATCTCGAAGCTGAATTTGCCGAGGTCTTCAACACAGTTGGCGTCGATGAGCTGAACACGCCTACCGAAGCGCAGAGCGAAGCCGATAAGGCCTTTGAAGATATCTTCCGCGAAAGCGCATCCAGCTATCTGCCGAATGCCGGTGTTGCTACAGCAGGCCTTGGTGCAGCCGTTGCCGCCGCTGCAACCTCCTATGGCCGCTCGCAGCCGCGCCAGACGGGCCAGTATAATGCAGGCGAGCAGGCTGGCAGCGAAGATGATTTCTACAATCATTGGGCCGCCCAGGGCGCGCAGACCGTTGAAGGCGGTGACTATGGCGCGCGTGCCGCCATGCAGCCTGAAGACGATCTCGGCAAGGCTTCCGAAGCCTATCGCAATCGCCCGGTACGTGGTCGCCGCGGCCTGATTCTGGCAAGTGTTGCTGGTGCTGCCGTGTTGCTTGGCGGTATCGGATACCACTTCATGAGCGGCGGTTCGCAGGAACCGGTCGTCATTCATGCCGACAGCCAGCCGATCAAGATGCAGCCGGAAAACCCGGGCGGTGCAACGGTGCCAAACCAGGACAAGGCAGTCTATGACCGCGTTGCAGGCACCTTGCCGAACAATCCGGAACAAAAGTCGCTGATCACCTCGGGTGAAGAGCCGGTCGATATTTCCGGCACGGACGACAACGAAGCCATGACCGATACGCCCGATTCGTCAGCGGAGAACGGTCAGGCCAATGTTGGTGCGCCCAATGGACAGAACGCACAGGAAAATGCGCCTTTGATCCAGCCGCGCGAAGTTGAAACGATGATTGTTCGCCCGGATGGCACGATCATGCAGCCGGAACGCGCTCCAGAAGCGCCCGCACCGCAGACGGCCAACAACGCCCCGCAGCCATCCGCACAGCCATCCGCTCCGGCTGGTGGTGATGAAATCGCTGCAATCGCTTCGGGCAATTCCGTGCCTGAAACTTCGGCGCCTGCGCCGCAAGCCCAGCAGCCAGCCGCACCGGCCCCTGTTGCTGCGGCGCCGGTCGTAGAAACGCCGCGCCTCCCGGCACGTGCCCCGGTTGTCCCGTCGCGCCCGGCTGAACAGCCTGTGAATATTGTCGGCAATGTTCCGCAGCGTACGCAGACACAAGCGCCTGCCGCTGCTGCTCCGGCTGCCAATCAGCAGGTTGCGTCGGCAGCCGGTGGCGCTGCCGGTGCTGGTGGATATTTCATCCAGATCGCATCGCAGCCTTCCGCTGAACTCGCACAGAAGTCCTATGCAAACATGGCGCAGAAATACGCCAATGTGATCGGCGGACGCGGTGTAGATATCAAGCGCGCCGATATTCCGGGCAAGGGCACCTACTACCGTGTCCGCGTTCAGGCAGGTTCGCGTGACGATGCCAATGCGCTCTGCGGTCGCTTGAAGTCGGCTGGCGGCAGCTGCCTTGTAACGCGCTGAGCAGCGGCAATAGACAGGGATAGGGCGGCTTGAGCCGCCCTTTTCATATGCACTATCGAGCGCATGGAATTTTCGTTAGAACAATTGTCTAAGTTGCGGAAAATACGAGGGATATTCGCATGAAACAGTGCAAGGCATGGATTGCCGGTGTGTCGGGTACGAAGCTTACGCCGGATGAGGTTGCCTTTTTCCGTGATGAGAGGCCTTGGGGCTTCATTCTGTTCGCCCGCAATGTCGAAAGTCTGGAACAGGTTGCCGAGCTGACCGCGCATATGCGCGATGTGACTGGCCGCGATCAGACGCCGGTTTTCATCGATCAGGAAGGTGGACGTGTGCAGCGTCTGCGTCCGCCGCTGGTGCCGAACTATCCATCCGCTGGAGAGATTGGCGCGATCTATGCGCGTGACCGCGAAGCGGGCCTGCGCGCTGCATGGCTGCATGCACGTCTGCATGCCTTCGATCTGTTGAAGGTCGGCGTCACCTCCGATTGCCTGCCGGTTCTCGATGTTCCCGTCGAGGGCGCCCATGATGTGATCGGCGCACGCGCTTATTCCAAGAACCCGCATGCGGTGGCCGAGATGGGCCGCGCCGCTGCCGAGGGCTTGCTGGCCGGCGGCGTATTGCCGGTGATGAAGCACATGCCGGGCCATGGCCGCGCCTTCGCGGATACGCATAAGGAACTGGCCCGCGTGAGCGCGCCGCTGAGCGAATTGCTGGCGCATGATTTTGTGCCGTTCAAGGCCCTGAACGATCTGCCGATGGCGATGACGGCGCATGTGGTGTTCGACGCGCTCGACCCGCAGCGTCCATCCACTTTGTCGCCGACCGTGATCAACACGATCATTCGTGAAGTGATTGGGTTCGACGGTCTGATCATGAGCGACGATATTTCGATGAAGGCGCTTTCCGGTGAATTGGGCGATATCGCCGACGGGATCATCGGTGCGGGCTGCGATATCGTGCTTTATTGCGCAGGGGTGATGGAAGAGCTGGTGCAGGTTGCTGCCCGCGTGCCGGTGCTTGAAGGCAAGTCGAAGCGCCGCGCCGATCTGGCCGAAGTCTATGCCGGCGATCCGGATCTTTCGGATGAAGCCGAACTGCGCGCCGAATTCAATAGTATGTTCGAAGCGATAGCGTAATCGTTAAAACTTGGTAAACTATCTCTGCGCGTTGCCCGGCTTGTCCGGGCCGCATGAGTGACGACGACGCATCGAAAGGTTAGCGGCTTGGCAGCATCGGAAACCAACACAGACGGAAAAGACGGCACGCTCGTGCCGATGGATTCGCTGTGGCAAAGCGATGCCGAAAGAGCTTTAAGCGAACCATCC
>JAEXXS010000081.1 GCA_023451915.1 Pseudomonadota bacterium
GCATCAGATCGAAACGCGCTCTAATCCTCTGTTTCAACGCGCATCTTGTCCGAAAACCGTTTCACACTTTTCGGGATGCGCTCTCATGCCGGGTTGTAAAAGTCCAAATTTGGACTATATTCCATTCTGGACGAATGGAGACGATCATGGCTCGGAACGCAGCGATGTTAAAGACAGGGATTGAAAAAGGACCGGATGTTCTCGATCCGCGCCGTTTCAGCCCATTGTCGCGCAAGCGGTTGAGCGCGCCCGGGCTGCGCACCTTTCTAGCCATTGCCGATCTCTGGGAGCTGGACGAGCAGCAGCGTCTGCTGGTGCTGGGGCTTCCGTCGCGCTCGACCTATTACAACTGGGTCAAGGCCGTGCGCGAGCATCGCGATATCACGCTGGATGTCGATGTGCTGACGCGCCTGTCCGCCGTGCTCGGCATTCATCAGGCGCTGGGTGTTCTCTACGCCGATGAGATGGCGGGCGTGCGCTGGCTGACGACGCCCAATCGCGCAACGGTGTTTGGCGGTCATGCGCCGCTGAGGCTGGTGACGGGCGGCACGCAGGACGGATTGCTGACTGTGCGGCGGTTTCTCGACGCGGCGCGTGGCGGCCACTTCATGGAGCCGAACGAAATCGACAGCGCCTTCACGCCTTATCGCGATTCCGACGTGGTGTTCTCGTGAGGCGCAATCCCGCGCCCCATCCGAGTTACCGGCTTATTCCGTCGCGTTTTCCTCCGGTCGGACTTTTCGACACGGTGGCGACCGCTGCCGATCTGGAAGCCGTGATGGAGCTGGCGGGCTGGACCAATGACCGGCTTTTGGTCGAGCGCCTGCAAAGGCTGCCGCAGGAGGAATGGGTGTTCGGCAGGCCAAATTCCAGTATCGTCATGGCGACATTCCTGCATGTCGCGCCCGGCGGCATGCGGTTCAACGGGCCGGAACTCGGCGCGTGGTATGCCGCCGCCAGCCTCACCACCTCCGTGGTGGAGGTCGCGCATCATATGCGCCGCGAGGCGGTGGCCACAGGGCAGACGACACTTTCCCGGACATTCCGTGTCTATAGCGCGCGCCTTGAAGGCGATTTCGTCGATATATGCGGCGAACAGACGGCAAGGCCGGAGGTCTATGCATCCGGTGATTACGGCGCATCGCAGCAATTCGGGGAAGAAATGCGCACTGCTGGAGAAGACGGCATCCTGTTCGACAGTCTGCGCCATGCGGGCGGCGTCAACATTGCTGCCTTTCGCCCAAGCCGCATTCTCGATGTGGTGCAAGGCGACCACTATGATGTGACGGTCGAGGCTTCCTCGCAGAAAATTCTGGCGAAGAAGCTTTCCGGCTAAACCGCGATTACACCGCCCATTCCACATCGGTGGTGAAGGCAATGGTCAGCCAGCGGTCCGGGCTTTCCTCACCCAACGCATTGCCGATTTCATCGCGCAAGGCGTCCCATTCTTCCAGCCGCCGGGGCGGCAGATTGGGCGGGACGATGAAGTAAAGTTCGATCTGCTTGCCGCGACCAACTTTCGCAACATAAGCGCGATAGGACACGAAGCCATGGCGCTTCACGAAGTCCTGCGCCACGGCGTCGACATGCTGCTTGAGGTCTGCGGGCGTAACCAGAAATATGTCGGCCAACGCCTGCTTGATCGTGCCGATGGGCATCGGGATAATAACGAGACAGACGACAGCCAGCACTGTCGGATCGATATAGGGCGCTATCCATCCCAATTCCGTGCCTTCAATGGCATAACCGATCAGAAAGGCGATCAACAGGGCGGCGGTAATGCCGCCGGACATGATCCACGCCTTGGCGTCCAGCGCCACGAAATCCGATTTGATGATGCGGTTGGCGCGCATTTCAAACCAGGCCATGCCAAGGCAGGCGATCAGCGCAACCACCGCATAGAAGATGGCATAAGTGAATTCGAGATGGCGACCGCCCTGCATGATGATGGCGATCGCATTGATGAGTGCATAGATTGCAACGCCGGTCAGCATGATGCCGTTCAGGCCAAGCACCATCGGCTCCAGATGCCAGAAACCCATGGTGAAGCGTTCCCGCAATTTACGGTTGGGCTGCTCCGGCGATGCGGACAGCGCGATCAGCCGCGATACGATGAGCGCGAGCCCGCTCATCGCCGCATCGGCCAGCATATAGACGCCGTCGAAGACAATGGAGAATGAGCCGGACAAGAGACCGAAAACGACGCCGAAACCGGCGATCAGCAGAGTAATGCCTATCGAGACCTGAAGAACCGTTTGTTCATCGCGCAATCTTTACTCCAAACTTAAAAATCAAATCGGCAATATGGCTTGCAAGTTCATTCGCCGCTTTATTCGCTTCGCGTGCGATTAAAAATATATACATTGAAGCAAGGAAACCGGCAAATTCGAGATGTTTTTATTGAAGAATCCTCTAACATAAAAATCATCGCTTCGGCGTTCTGAAGCTTTCTTGCGGAGGGTGTGTGTTGTCGATACGGATTGGCCAAAAATACGGGCACCTCATTCACGGATGGAGTTGCGCCTGCCACAGCCCGCAGGCTTTGCAACTGATGGCGCGGATGGAAAACAAGCTGTCGCGCCGCAATCTGCTCAAGGCTGCCGCAGCTACGCTCACCGCCTCGGCCTTGGGCCTGAGCGGCACGGCGATGGCGCAGACCAAAGCCCCGGCAAAACCGGTTCTCCTCACCAATGTGAAGATTTTCGATGGCGCAAGCGCAAAGTTGATTGAAGGCCGGAATGTTCTGGTGGAAGGCAATTTCATCAAGGCGCTGGTCGGCGCGCAGGAAACGGTCGCAGACGCCGAGGTGATCGATTGCGGTGGCCGCACGCTGATGCCTGGCATGATCGAAGCCCACTGGCATTCCATTCTGGCCGGAATTTCCCAAATGGCGGCCATGACAGCCGATATTCCCTATGTGCATCTGGTCGCCGCGCAGGAAGCCGAGCGCACAGTGCTGCGCGGCTTCACGACGGTGCGCGATGTCGGCGGGCCGTCTTTCGCGCTCAAGCGCGTCATCGATGAGGGCGGCGTTGTGGGCCCGCGCATTTATCCATCGGGCGCAATGATTTCGCAGACCTCCGGTCACGGCGATTTTCGCATGCGCACGGATCTGCCGCGAAGCGCACTAAGCGATCTGAGTGTTGCGGAGCGAGCAGGCATTTCGGCCATTGCCGATGGCGAGGCCGAAGTGCTGCGCCGCGTGCGCGAGCAGTTGATGCTCGGCGCAAGCCAGATCAAGATCATGGGCGGGGGCGGTGTTTCCTCCTCCTACGACCCGATTGACGGTATCCAGTTCACCGAGGCCGAGACCAAGGCTGCCGTTGCTGCCGCTTCCGACTGGGGCACCTATGTATGCATTCACACCTATACATCCGCCGGTATTCAGCGGGCGCTCGATTGCGGTGTCAAATCGATCGAACACGGCCAGCTTGCCGATGAGGAGACCGTCAAGCGCATGGCCGATGCCGATGCCTGGTGGAGCATCCAGCCATTTCTGGCCGACGAGGATGCCAATCCGAAATCTGATCCGGTGCAGCGCCAGCAACAGCAGCAGATTTCCGACGGTACTGTGCGGGCCATCGAGCTTGGCCGGAAGTACAAGGTCAAGATGGCGCTCGGAACCGACATTCTGTTTAATCCGAAGGGCACCGCAACCCAAGGCAGGCAGCTGGCGAAATTCGCGCGCTGGTACGACAATGCCGAAGTGCTGCGCATGTTGACCAGCGGCAATGCCGATCTGGTTGCGCTTTCGGGGCCGCGCAATCCTTATCCGGCAAAGCTTGGCCGCATCGAAGCGGGGGCCTATGCCGATATTCTGGTGCTGGATGGAAATCCGCTCGATGATATTTCATTGATCGCCGATCCCGACCGCACCATGAAGCTCATCATGAAGGATGGGCGCATTCACAAAAACACGCTTTCGGCCTGAGGGGGCGCATTTTGAATAGACTGAACACCTATGCTTTTGCTGTGGCCCTATCCCTTTGGGGCGCACAGGCTGCCAGTGCTGCCGATGCGGTTACAGTTCCGCCGGAAGCGCCATCCGTCGTGGAAAGCCAGCGCTGGGCCTTGCAAATCACGCCTTATGTCTGGGCTGCGGGTCTCAAGGGCGATATTTCGCCTTTCCGGCGCGCGCCGACCATCGGCATTGAAAAGTCCTTTTCCGATGTGTTGAGCGATCTCAATTTCAGCGGCTTCGTCAACGTCTGGGGCCGCTACGACCGTTTCGTCGTCTCGGGCGACATGATGTATGTCGATACGACCGAGAGCCACGCTTATGGCAACCTGCCGCCGCTGCCTATCACTATTCCGCCGGGCACCGTCGTCAAGGGCGATGTGGACAGCAAGCAGTTCATGGCCACGCTGCAAGCCGGTTATCGTGTGGTCGATACGCCCAAATTCACGCTCGATGCACTGGGCGGTATCCGCTTCTGGCATATTTCCAACGATGTGACGGTCAGCGCGCTCGGCCTGTCGCGCAGCTATGGCGAAAGCTTCAACTGGGTCGATCCGGTGGTGGGTACGCGGGCGCACCTGCGCCTGACTGACAAGCTTTCCTTGCAAGCGCAGGCGGATATTGGCGGCTTTGGCGCCGGGTCTGAATTGACCTGGTCGGTGCTTGGTACGGTCAATTACGTGCTCACCGATCACCTGTCGGTCTCGGCGGGCTATAAGGCGCTGCATGTCGATTACGACCGTGATGGCTATGTGTTCGATTCTCGCCTGAATGGCCCGGTTTTGGGTGTGACCTACCGGTTTTAATCGACAGCATATTGCGGCCGGAATTCTCCGGCCCTTTATACATGTTGGTTGAGACTAGAGCGGTTCCGGTTAAAACGGAATCGCGGAACCGCTCTATCTATTTTTTTACGCATTATCCCACGCAAAACCGCTACGCACTTTTGCTGGAACCGCTCTAGCTTTGGCTGCGCCGCGTCTTCATCACCAGATAGGCGATGGCGAGGAACACGAACCAGAAAGGCGTGACCTTCAGGGCCGCTGCGGTATCAGGCTCTTGCGCCAGCGCCCACAAAATGAAGGCGAAGAAACCGAAGACCATGACCACCGCTGCGCGTCCGCCCGGCATTTTGAACGTGGACTTTTCATGCAAATCAGGGCGCTTGCGGCGATATTGCAGATAGGACGCCAGAATGATCGACCAGATG
Source organism: Pseudomonadota bacterium (assembly GCA_023451915.1). Next base: position 5,169 of record JAEXXS010000081.1, read on the forward strand.
AAAATGAAGAGCAGGGCCGAGATCGTCGTGACAATCGTGAAGGCTTCAATGATGCTCTGGCCCGCATAGAGCAGAACTACGCCTGCCAGCAGGAAGATGCACGAGAAGAACAATGCGTTCACCGGCACCTTGCGGTTGTTCAACTTGCCGAGCGCCTCTGGCGCCAGCTTCGAAGTGGCAAGGCCATAGATCATGCGCGAGGTGGAGTAGATGCCGGAATTTGCGCTCGATGTTGCCGAGGTCAGCACCACGAAATTCACCACATGTGCGGCAATGCCGAGACCGGCAAGCGAGAACATCGCAACGAACGGGCTGGAGCTTGGATCGACCTGATCCCACGGGATCACGGTGATGATCACAAACAGTGCGCCGAGATAGAACAGCACCACGCGGATCGGGATCGAATTGATCGCTT
>JAEXXS010000100.1 GCA_023451915.1 Pseudomonadota bacterium
AATGATTTCAGCCCGATCATGCAGCGCATCAAGGATTCCGGTGCGCAAGGCGTTTTCGCCTTTCTACCGTCTGGTCCCACCACGCTCGGCTTCATGAAAGCCTATGTCGACAACGGCCTCAAGAAGGACGGCGTACAGCTTTTTGCGCCGGGCGACCTGACGCAGGAATCCGATCTTCCCGCCCTCGGCGAAACGGCGCTGGGCGTGCTGACCACCTTCCATTACGCAATTTCGCACGACTCTCCTGAAAACAAGAAGTTCGTCGAAGAAGCAGGCAAGGCCATCGGCAATCCAGCCGAATTGTCCTTCCCGTCTGTCAGCGCCTATGACGGCATGCATGTCATCTACAAGATGATCGAAGCAACCGGCGGCAAGAAGGATGCGGAAAAGGCTGTGGAAGCCGTCAAGGGCATGGAATGGGTCAGCCCGCGCGGACCGGTTTCCATCGATCCGGAAAGCCGTCACCTCACGCAGAATATCTATCTGCGCGAAGTCGCCAAGGCGGATGACGGCACTTACTACAATAAGGAAATCCAGACCTTCGAAAAGCAGGGCGATCCTGGCCTCAAGGCTAAGTAATCTATCTGCTGCATCGTTCAGCCCGCTTCATATTCCAAGGGATATGAGGCACCTGCGCTCCCGGATCATTTCCGGGAGCGACTTTCTCTTAGAGCGGTTCCGGTTCGGAATCGGGAAACCGCTCTATCTATTTGTTTTGACGCATTATCCTACGCATCGAAGCGGATCAGAAATCAGTCCAGTGGATTGTTTCCCCCGCACAGGCGCTACGCAGTTTTGCTGGAAATGCTCCAATAGGATTACTCAATGCAGACTATGCTCAGCATTGCTGTCGATGCCCTTGCCTATGGCATGGTGCTTTTCGTCATCTCTATCGGCCTTTCGGTCACGATGGGCCTGATGCGCGTTGTCAATCTAGCGCACGGCGCCTTTGCGATGATCGGCGGCTATTTCGCCTCCTACGCGGCACACCAGCTTGGCCTCAATTACGGTTTTGCCATCATCATCGCCGTTATCGGCACGATGATCATCGCCGTTCCGGTGGAGCGATTGCTCTATCGCCGCATCTATGGCGCTCCGGAGCTGACGCAGGTTCTGATGACCATCGGCATCACTTTCTGCATCATCGGCCTGACAAACCATATTTTCGGCCCGACGCTCAAAACCATTCCGTTGCCGGAAATGCTGCGCGGTTCGATTGATCTCGGCTTCCGCGCCATCGCCAAGCATCGCGTATTCGCCATTGGCTGCGGCCTCGCCGTGGCAATCGGCCTCTGGTACCTCGTCGAGCGCACCGCCTTCGGCGTGAAACTTCGCGCTGCCGTCGATAGTGCCAATATGGCCGCCGCTCTCGGCGTTCGAACCGAGATCGTCTATGCGATCAGCTTTGCACTCGCCATCGGTCTTGCCGCATTTGGCGGTGTTGTCGGTGCGGAACTGCTGCCCGTCGAGCCCTATTATGCACTGCGCTATATGGTGACGTTTCTTGTGGTCGTTTCCGTCGGCGGTGCTGGTTCCATCCCGGGCGCGCTTATCGCCTGCCTGTTGCTCGGCGCTATCGACACGACAGGACGCTATCTCGCGCCAGAATATGGCGAATTCTTCTTCTATCTGGCGGTGATCGTGATCGTTACCCTGTTTCCACGCGGCCTTGCCGGAAGGTTGGCCAAGAAATGACCGACATGTCGCAAACTCTCCCCCAGAGCCGCAATTCCTACGCAGGCCTGATTGGCGTCATCGCCATCATCGTGGCCAGCGTCATCGGCTGGTTCCTGTTTCCCGATAATCTGGCGCTGCTGACACGCATTATCGCGATTGCGCTTCTCGTGCTGTCGCTTGATCTCGTCACCGGCTATTGCGGCATCGCAACGCTCGGCCATGCCGCCCTGTTCGGCGCTGGTGCTTATGGCGCGGGCATTGCGGCCGCGCATTTCGGCGTGACTGATCCGCTGCTGATGACGCTGATCGGCCTTGCGGCCGGTGCCGTCACCGGGTTGGTTTCCGGCTTCGTCATCTTGCGCGCACACGGATTGGCGCAGCTTGTTCTATCGATCGCTGTCGTGCATCTCTTTCATGAAGCGGCCAACAAGGCTTCCAACTGGACGGGCGGCAGCGACGGCCTGAGCGGCATTTCGCCGGATCCGATCTTCGGCATGTTCGAATTCGACCTTTATGGACAGACCGCCTATATATTTGGTGTCACCCTGCTCGTCGTATCGTTCATTTTCCTGCGCTATGTGGTGCGCTCGCCATTCGGCATGCTGTGCCGGGGCGTGAAGGAAGACCCGATCCGCATCCATGCCATGGGCGCATCGGTTCATTCGGCGCAGCTTCGCATGTATGTCATCTCTGGCGCCATTGCTGGTGTCGGCGGCGCGTTGAACGCCATTTCCACGCAGGTCGTGGGTCTCGACAGCCTCAGCTTCACCATGTCGGCGGAAGCGCTGGTCATGCTGGTTCTGGGCGGCACGGGTACGCTTTTTGGCGGCCTGATCGGCACCGTCGTCTTCATGTGGTTTGAGGATCTGGTTTCTGCGGCCAATCCGTTCCATTGGCTTACCATGGTTGGCGCATTGCTGATCCTCGTGGTGCTGTTCGCCCCGCGTGGCCTCTATGGCACCGCTGTCCATTATTTCGAGAAGCGGAAGGCGCGCAACCCATGAGCACCGTGTTTGAAGTTTCAAAACTGCGCAAAAATTTCGGCGGTCTGGCGGTCACAAACGACGTCTCGCTCAGCATGGCCAAGGGCGACCGTGTCGCCTTGATCGGACCGAACGGCGCAGGCAAAACTACATTCGTCAATCTCGTGACGGGCAACCTTCCGGCAACATCGGGCACAGTGACGCTTGGCGGCGAGAATGTCTCGAAGCTCAACGCCATGCAGCGCGTGCGGCGCGGTCTGGTGCGTTCGTTCCAGGTCACGCGGCTGTTCTTCGACATGACGCCGGAAGAGCACGTGGCGCTCGCCGTTTTGCAGCGCGAAGGCAAGACAGGCCGCATTCTTGGCAATTATCATAAAATGCCGAGCGTGATGGATGAGGTGCGCGAAATTCTCGACACACTCGGCCTGTTGCCGCTCAGCCAGCTGCGCGTCAGCCAGATCGCTTATGGCCAGCAACGCCTGCTGGAAATTGCACTGGCGCTGGCACTGCGTCCAAAGGTGCTATTGCTGGACGAACCCGCCGCCGGTGTACCGCAGAGCGATACGGGCCGTATCGAAGAAGCGCTGGACCGCCTGCCCGCCGATCTCGCCGTTCTCATGATCGAACACGATATGGATCTGGTTTTCCGCTTCGCAAAGCGTGTGGTCGTTCTGGCCGCAGGCACGGTCATTTTCGACGGACTGCCGCAAGATGTCGTTCAGGATACCCGCGTCCGTGAAGCCTATCTGGGGAGCTATGCGCAATGAGTGCAGCCTCGCTTGAAATCCGCAACCTCTCTTCCGGCTACGGCCCGACGCGCGTTATCGAAGATGTGTCGTTCAAGGCGGAA
>JAEXXS010000112.1 GCA_023451915.1 Pseudomonadota bacterium
ATGCGCTGGAAGAACTGCCGACGCATACCCGCACCCATCGCCGCCAGTACAACATTCAGGAAGTGATCAAGCGTCGCCAGATTCTGCTGGTGCAGGTGGTCAAGGAAGAGCGCGGCAACAAGGGCGCTGCTCTCACCACCTATCTGTCGCTGGCCGGTCGTTATTCGGTTCTGATGCCGAACACCGCGCGCGGCGGCGGCATTTCCCGCAAGATCACCCAGCCACAGGATCGCAAGCGTCTGAAGGAAATCGTCAAGGAACTCGAAGTGCCGCAGGGCATGGGCGTGATCCTGCGTACCGCTGGCGCCAATCGCACCAAGGCGGAGGTCAAGCGCGACTACGAATATCTGATGCGCCTTTGGGAAAATGTTCGCACGCTGACCTTGCAGTCGACGGCGCCTTCCCTCGTCTATGAAGAAGGCAGCCTGATCAAGCGCTCGATCCGCGATCTTTATAACAAGGACATCACGGAAATCCTCGTTTCCGGCGAGAATGGCTATCGCGAGGCCAAGGATTTCATGCGCATGCTCATGCCGAGCCATGCCAAGGTGGTCCAGCCTTACCGCGAACAGGTGCCGATCTTCACGCGCAATGGCGTCGAAGCGCAGCTTGACCGCATGCTGCTGCCGCAGGTGACGCTGAAGTCGGGTGGCTATCTGATCATCAACCAGACCGAAGCGCTGGTTGCGATTGACGTCAACTCCGGTCGTTCGACACGCGAACATTCCATCGAAGACACCGCGCTCCAGACCAATCTTGAAGCAGCCGAGGAAGTGGCGCGCCAGCTGCGTCTGCGCGATCTTGCCGGTCTGATCGTCGTCGACTTCATCGACATGGAAGAAAAGCGCAACAATCGCGCTGTCGAAAAGAAGATGAAGGATTGCTTGAAGGACGACCGCGCCCGCATTCAGGTTGGTCGCATCTCGCATTTCGGCCTTCTTGAAATGTCACGCCAGCGCATCCGTGCATCGGTGCTGGAAAGCACGATGCAGGTCTGCCAGCATTGCGGCGGCACCGGTCATGTCCGCTCGGATTCGTCGATGGCGCTGCATATCATTCGCGGCATAGAAGATTATCTGCTGCGCCATTCAGGCTTTGACATCAATGTTCGCACGCCAGCGGCTTCGGCGCTTTACGTGCTGAACCATAAGCGTCAGTTGCTGGCCGATCTGGAAGGCCGCTTCGGCGTTGCTATCAGCATCGACGCCGATGAAAGCGTCGGTCACCAGCATTTTGCTATCGACAAGGGCGCGCCGTCCACCCGCCCGGTGACGCAGCCTCCTGTCCAGCCGATGGCCTATATTGACGACGACATCGAAGATCCTGAAATTCCGGTTGAGGAAGACGAGGAAGAAGAAGACGTCAAGGCCGAAGCACCAGCCCGTGAAGAACGCAGCGAGGAAAGCGATCGCAAGCGTCGCCGTCGCCGCCGTCGTCGCGGCGGAAAGGATCGCGATGGCCGCGAGCAGACCGCTCAGGACGATACTACTTCCGATGAAGCAGATGGCGATACGGATGAAGGCGACGAAGCGTCTGAATCCCGTTCGGACGCCGCATTGAGCGACGATGAGCGCCGCAAGAAGCGTCGTCGTGGCCGTCGCGGCGGACGCAAGAACCGTCGTGAAGATGAAGTGCGCGGTCGCAAGGTTCCCGATCCGGAATTCGTCGGCTATACGCCTGTTCTGCCGGTGAAGGCTGAAGCTGCTATCGAAGCGGCCGCCGCCGAAGTCGTCGTGGCCAAGGCCGAAGTCGCTGAGGTTGTTGAAGCCGTAGCAGTCGCAACGGAAGCTGCCGAAGCTCCGGCTGAAGCCGAAAAGCCAGCGAAGTCTGCCCGCAAGCCCCGCGCCCGCAAGTCTGCAAAGACTGAAGAGGCCGCAGACGAGGTGGTCGCAGCGGAAGTCGAGGAAGCGCCAGCCAAGCCAGCCCGGAAGACCACCCGGTCTCGTAAGAAGGTTGATGACGCTGCCCCGGAAGCCGTAGAAGCGCCTGAAGCGGTGGAAGCTGAAAAGCCGAAGCGCCGTGCCCGTAAGACGGCTGCAAAGCCGGTAGAGGTTGAAGAAGCCGCTACCGAGGTTGAGGCCGAAGCGGCCGTCATCGAAGAACCGGGCAAACAGACCGAGCCTGTCGTCACGTCGAGCGAAACCGACGAACAGAAGCCGAAGCGCGGCGGCTGGTGGCAGAAGAAGGGTTTTTTCTAAGCCTCGGCCCATAGAACGAATAAAAAACCGGCGGAAACGCCGGTTTTTTTTCATCTTTGGTTTCAGGCTGATTGTTGCGGAAGCCAGTCTTCCAGGCGGCGAACGGCTTCCTGCATTTCCTCGACTTTTCCTGCATAGGAAAAGCGCATGGTGCGGTGGCCGTCCAGCGGGTCGAAATCCCGGCCCGGCGTTGCGGCGATATTGATCTCCGCGATCATCTTGCGGGCGAATTCCATGCTGTCATTGGTAAAACGCGAAACATCGCAATAGGCATAGAACGCGCCGTCCATCGGCGCCGCCAGTTTCAGGCCCATCTGCGGCAGGTGTTCCAGCAGGATTGCGCGGTTCTGGCGATAGCGATCCTTGATACGCTCCAGTTCGGCAGTGGCGTGAAAAGCCTCTATGGCTGCGCGCTGCGAAAGTTCGGGCGCTGAAATATAAAGGCTCTGGCTCAGCCTTTCGATGGCGCGGACATCGCCTTCCGGCAAGACCATCCAGCCGATGCGCCAGCCGGTCATGCAATAATATTTCGAGAAGGAATTGATAATCGTGACATCGTCGGCAATCTCAAGCGCGGTCACATCGTCGGTTTCATAGGAAAGCCGGTGGTAGATTTCGTCCGAAATCACCCGAATGCCAAGGGAACGAGCGGTGTCGATGATCGCCTTGAGTTCCGGCTTGGCAATGACTGCGCCCGTTGGATTGGCCGGACTGGCAAACAATACACCCTTCAGCGGCTTTTCAGCATGTGCAGCCGCCAATGCCTCGGCAGTCAAAGCCGCCGATGTGCCATTGCCGGTCGGTATTTCAACCACTTCCAGCCCAAGCGCTGTCAGAATATTGCGATAGGCGGGATAGCCGGGACGCGTGATCGCCACCCGGTCGCCCGGATCGAAATAGACGACGAAAGCCAGATTGAAGGCTGCAGAAGAACCAGTCGTTACGGCGATCCGATCCGCCGAAACGGAGACGCCGTAATGATCGGCATAATGTGCGGCAATCGCTTCACGCAGTTCAACCAGCCCAAGAGCGTCGGTATAACCGATGCGTCCGTCTTTCAATGCCTGCTCGGCGGCCTGCCGCACGATTTGCGGTGCGGGGTCTGCGGGCTGACCAACCGCCATGGAAATAATCGGATGGCCTGCGGCGCGGCGGCGGTTTGCCTCGGCCAGAACATCCATGGCGTGGAATGGCTCGACCGCACTGCGACTTGAAAGACTGATCAACTTTACCTCCAGAACATTGCAGGCGCTCCACCGGAGCCGCCGCATGGACAGAA
>JAEXXS010000167.1 GCA_023451915.1 Pseudomonadota bacterium
CAAACCGGCTATCGCATGAGCCGGGCGCCCCTTCTCAACCTGCCTCAAACCGCCTCGACAAAAACAACCAAAGCCCCAAAAACAAAACTCGCCGAAAATATCGACGGGTTTGTCAGCAGTCTGAGCCCGGAACCGGTGACGGTTTCGGGCTCTCTGATTTTGTCTGGAAGGCCGGTCAGATCACGGCATCTTCCAGGAATGGACGGTTAGCCGTCACGCGCTCATAGCCGAAGGGCGAGAGGTCGAGCGTTTTGAACGCGCCATAGATGATCAGCTCGCTCAAGCCGCGCCCCATGGCTGGCGACTGCTGCAATCCGTGACCGGAAAACCCATTGGCGAACAGGAAGTTCTTCACCTCGGTATGCGGTCCCAAAACGACGTTGTGATCGAGTGTGCAATAGTCGTAATGGCCAGCCCATGAGTTGACGACCTTGATCGCCTCGAAAGCCGGAACGCGATTGGCCAAGGTCGGCCAGATTTCCTCGTCGAACTCGTTGTGCATGACATCGAAATCGTTCGGGTCGACTTCCGGGTCGTGCTTGGGATAGGTGCCCATCAGGTAGAACTTGCCTTCAGGCCGGAAGAACACGCCGCTTGGGTCGATGGTGAGGCCCACCTTGCCTTCCAGCGGTGTGCGGCAATCGACGACGAACAGCGAACGGCGGCGTGGTTCGACCGGAATGTCCAGCCCGGCCATGCGGGCGACTTTCTTGCCGTTGGTGCCGGACGTGTTGACCATTGTGCCGCAGGCAATCGTCTGCCCGCTTTTGGTGGTCACGGAGACAATACGGTCGCCCTCACGGTTGACGGCCACCACCTCGTCCTCGATATATTCGACGCCAAGCGAGCGCGCCTTCTTGCGAAAACCCTGCATGAGCGCGGAACTGTCGAACCAGCCTTCGCCGCGTTCGCCGGTGCTGCCAAGCGTCAACCCCTCAAGATTGAGCCACGGAAAGCGCTGGCCAAGGCCATCCACATCCAGCAGCGAAACTTCCGCGCCGTAGGAAACCTGCGTTTCATGATTGCGCCGCAGAACCTGATCGCCGCGGTCATCGGCGGCGAGGAACAGATAACCCGCTTCGTGAAAGCCGATTTCCGGCGTGTCGTCGTCAACGGCCACGTTTTCGCGGAAATTGCGGATGAATTCCGTGCCGAAGCGCGAAACCTGCACATTGATGGCGTTGGAAAACTGATGGCGGATGGAGCTGGACGACAGCGCCGTTGCCGAGCGCTGGTAGGTCCAGTCCTTTTCGATCACCAGTATGGTGCCGTTGAAGTCGGGGTTGGTCGCCAGAAAATAGGCGGTCGCGCTGCCCACAACCGCGCCGCCGACAATGACGACATCATAGGAAGTCTTGGAAGCCTGCATTGTAAGCCTACTTGTTTTCGTCTTCGAAATGACCGGCGGCGCAGAAGCTGCCACCCTGAAACCGGACTGCCGGATCGTTGGGATCGCCTTGCGGCGTCTTGGCGAAAACCGCATCGCGATAATCGTCGGCGCTGTCCTTGGCCTTGTAGCCGAGCACGGCGGCGGTACGGTTGTCCCAGAAGGATTCGCTGTTGTTCGACATGCCATAGGCGACCATGAAGCCAACACGCGGTGCCGACAGGCACTTCTCGACCAGTTGGCGGCAGTCTTCGAAGGACAGCCAGGTAATCAGATGGCGACGGTCGGTCGGTTCCGGAAAGGAGGAGCCGATGCGAATGCAGACGGTTTCGATGCCGAACTTGTCGAAGTAATAGCGGGCCAGATTTTCCACGAAGGTTTTGGAGACGCCATAAAGGCTGTCCGGTCGCGTCTGAACATTGCCGTCAATGGTATCCGTCCGCTCGTAATAGCCGATGGCATGGACGGAGCTTGCAAAGACAATGCGCTTTACACCGTGGCGGCGGGCTGCCTCGTAAATATTGTAGCCGCCGGAAATGTTGGAATCGAGGATGGTCTTCCAGGGCGCTTCCACCGACTGTCCGCCCATATGTATGATGGCGTCGCAGCCTTCGACAGCGCGCGAAACCGCGTCAAAGTCCGCGAGATCGGCGGGGAAGTCCTCTTCATGCGGCGCGAGATCCTGACACGGTTCCAGCGCCGACAAGCGCACGATCTGGCCCAGCCGCGTTCCCGATTTGCGCAGCTCCGATCCGAGGCGACCAGCAGCACCGGTCAACAGCGTTCTTTGAAAGTGAGTCATGAAGAGGTCCTAATTAGCGAAGTTTTGCGAGGGCATCGGACGTGCGCTCGATGGCTGCGGTCAGGTTTTCCCGGGAGGTCGCGAAAGAGAGGCGGATGTAAGGCTCAACGCCAAAAGCCGCGCCGGGCACAGTGGCGACCTTGCCTTCGGTCAGAAGATAGGAAGCGAGCATTGTATCATTCGCAATCAGAGTGCCGTCCGGCGTCACTTTACCGATATAGGCGGCGCATTTCGGGAAGAGATAGAATGCACCTTCCGGCGCGCGCACTTCAAGCCCCGCAATGGCGCCAAAGCCCTTTGTCACCAGTTCGCCACGCGCCTTGTATTCCGCAACCGCCTTCCGCACGAAATCCTGCGGGCCGTTGAGGGCGGCCGCTGCCGCAACCTGCGTGATGGAGGAGGGGCAGGTGGTGCTCTGCGATTGCAGCTTGTTGAGCACCTTGGTCAGTTCCTTCGGACCTGCCGCATAGCCAAGACGCCAGCCGGTCATGGCATAGGCCTTGGAAACGCCGTTGATGATCAATGTGCGGTCGCGCAGATCGGGGCAGGCAATGGCGAATGAGGTGAAGGGCGTGTCGCCGCAGACGATGTGTTCGTAGATTTCATCCGACATGATCGCGACGCGCGGATGGCGTGCCAGCACTTCGCCCAGCGCCTTCAATTCATCCGCCGTGTAGATCGCGCCGGTTGGATTGGACGGCGAGTTGAACAGAAACCAGCGGGTCTTTGGGGTGATTGCCGCTTCCAGCCGCTCCGGGGTGATCTTGAAATCGTCTTCCACTCCGCAGGCGATCACTTTCGGCAGGCCGCCATGCAGGATCACCAGATCGGTATAGGACACCCAGTAAGGGGCCGGAACGATCACTTCATCGCCCGGCTCCAAGGTGCCGAGAAAGGCGTTGAACAGGATCTGCTTTGCGCCATTGCCGATCGAGATTTCGTTCAGCGCATAGTCGAGACCGTTCTCGCGCCTGAACTTATCGACAATGGCCTGGCGCAACTCCGGCAGGCCGTCAGGTGCCGTATAGCGCGTGATGCCGCTGCGCATCGCGCCGATTGCCGCCTCGACAATATGCGACGGCGTATCAAAATCCGGTTCGCCGAGCGATAGGTCGAGGACGTTTTCGCCTCTGGCCCGCATGGCCTTGGCCGCCATCGAAACTGCCATCGACGGTGAGGATTTGATGGTCGCCGCGCGCCGGCTTTCGAACGCGATCATGTTCATGTCTGGGCTCCCTGGCCTGTGGTTCCTGGCGTGTTGCCGATTGCGGCGTTTCTTTGTGCTGAGTCGTATGGAGGCGGGTGGAAGATCGGGCCGTCGGGGTCTGGAATTGATGCGTCTTGATGGTGTCGGGCCACGCTCATTCGTATTTCCACTTGACGATCTTTAAATACGTCACTTATCATATATGTGTCAACATGAAAACAAGCCGCCAAAACGGCGGTTCAGCTGGCCGATTTTTGTTTGGTGGAGGTAATAGGCAAGCAAATTCAGATGATTGGTGCGATGCGACCAGTCGCGTGGAAATGGTGAAGGCCGGGAGCGGCCATAACGTTTCCAGTAAGAATATAGAGCGATTTTGCCCCGAAAATGCATGCAAGCAAAGAATTGGAGCGGTTCGAACACTTCCATCGGAACAGAAATCGCTTCGATAAGAACAACGGTTAAAACCAGAGGGAAACTCCATGAAATCCATCGCAAGACTTCTCGCCGGATCGGCCATCGCGTCCGGTCTCCTGCTGTCGCAGGCCTTTGCCGCCGACACGATCAAGATCGGTGTTGCAGGCCCGATGACAGGCCCCAACGCTACATTCGGTGAACAGGTTTACAGCGGCGTTTCCGCTTATGTGAACGATGTGAACGCCAGCGGCGGCATCAATGGCAAGCAGATCGAACTGGTGAAGGGCGACGATGCCTGCGAACCGAAGCAGGCGATTGCCGTTGCCAACCGTTTTGTCGATCAGGACAAGGTTCAGGCGGTGATCGGCCATTTCTGCTCGTCGAGCACCATCCCTGCTTCCGAAATCTACAATGATGCAGGCATTCTCGAGATGGCTCCTGCATCCACCAATCCAACTGTGACCGAGCGTGGTCTTGAAACCGTGTTTCGCGGTTGCGGGCGCGATGATCAGCAGGCAGTCGTCGCCGGTGCGTTCATTCTCGATACGTTGAAGCGGGACAAGATCGCGCTGATCCATGACAAGGACACCTATGGTCAGGGCCTCGTTGATGCAGTCAAGAAGACCATCGAAGCACGCGGCATCAAGCCGGTTCTTTATGAAGGCCTGACGCGCGGCGAGCGCGACTTCAATGCACTGGTGACCAAGATCAAGAGCTCTGGCGCAACGGCCGTTTATTTCGGCGGTCTTATTCCGGAAGGCGGTCCTCTGATCCGCCAGATCAAGGAACAGGGTCTGGATGTGGTTGTGGTGAGCGGCGATTCCTTCGCGCAGGCCGAGCTGATTGCGGCAGCTGGCGGCGCGGGCAATCTCAAGAATGTCTATTATTCGGCAACGCCGGACCCGCTGGCCGATCCGTCGACCAAGGGCGTTCAGGATGCGCTGAAGAAGGCGAATATCACGCCAGCCAACTACACGCTCTATGGCTATGCCAATGCGCAGGCCATCGTGGCTGCGTTGAAGGCGGGTGACGACATCAAGGCCCAGACCAATTGGCTGCGTAACAACACGGTTGATTCCGCCATTGGCAAGATCACCTGGGACGAGAAGGGCGACATCAAGGACTTCAAGTTCGTCTTCTATAATTTCGACGACAAGGGAACCCCAGTTCTCGTCAATTAAGGCTCTACCAGCTCCAGCCAGACCGCAGGGTCTGGCTGGTTCCTCATTGCCTGAACCGCATCCAACAGCACGTCACGCTGTGCGGCTGGATGCGTCGGACCAAGAGTTCAGATCGCATGTCGCTCTGAATGCAAAAGGGGTTGCCATGGACTTCTATATTCTGGCCCAGCAGCTGATCAACGGGATCACGCTGGGCGCTATCTACGGACTGATCGCTGTCGGCTACACGATGGTCTACGGGGTCATCCGCATGATCAATTTCGCTCATGGCGACGTCTATATGGTGTCGGCCTATATTGCCGCGATCACGCTTGCGGTGCTGGGCTTCTTCGGCGTTCAGTCGGTTCCTTTCGCGTTGATCTCGATCCTGATCATCACCTGCGCCATCACGGCGGTCTATGGGTGGGTGATCGAGCGCGTGGCCTACAGGCCGTTGCGCGGCTCCACCAAACTGGCACCGCTGATTTCGGCGATCGGCATTTCGCTGATGCTGCAAAGCTATGTTCAGATTTCGCAAGGCGCGCGCGATCAGGGTGTGCCGACGCTGATCCAGGGCGCTTTCCGGTTCGGCACCGAACAGCATTTTGCCCAGATCACCTATATGCAGACCGTGATCCTGTTGGCCTCATTGGTCGCCATGGGCATTCTGACCTATGTGATCGGCTATACGCGCATTGGCCGTGAGTGCCGCGCGACCCAGCAGAATATCCGCATTTCTGCGATCCTCGGCGTCAATACCGACCGCACCATCTCCACGGTCTTCGTGATCGGTGCAGCAACGGCTGCCGTCGGCGGCGTGCTGGTGACCTTCAACTATGGTTCGTTCAATTTCTTCATCGGCTTCGTGATGGGCATCAAGGCCTTCACGGCGGCAGTGCTTGGCGGCATCGGCTCTCTGCCGGGCGCAGTGCTCGGCGGCATATTGCTCGGCCTCACCGAAGCGCTGTTCGCTGGCTATGTCAGCACGGACTACAAGGACGTCTTCGCCTTTGCCTTGCTGATTGTGCTTCTGTTCTTCCGTCCTTACGGCCTGCTCGGTCGTCCGGAAATCCAGAAAGTCTGAGGGGGCCGGAAACCATGCTGAACGACCGTCTTCTCGCGCTTTTCAAGGAAGCGCTGCTGACTTTCACCATTTCGCTGATCCTGCTTGGGCCGATTTCCGGTCTCGTGCTGGACGGCTTCTCCTTCCGCAATGAGCTGATGCGGGCCGTCACGCTTGCCGCCATCGTCACAGCCGGACGGCTGATATTTTCGCTGATCGGCATGAGCCCGTTTGGCGCGAGGCTGAAAGCCCTTTTGTCCAGCAATAGTGGCGGCGTCACCGTCAGGACAGGCAAGGAAAAATCCGCAGCCCCGCTGTTGGCCGTGATTTTTCTGGCAGGGTTGATGCTGCCTTTCGTGGCCGACAAATATTTCCTCGGCATCGCCATTCTGGCGCTGATCTACTGCCTCCTGGGTCTGGGGCTGAACATCGTCGTCGGGCTGGCTGGCCTGCTCGATCTGGGCTTCGTGGCCTTCTATGCGGTGGGGGCCTATCTTCTGGCGCTCGGCTCGCAATATCTGGGGTTGGGCTTCTGGAGCGCGCTGGTCATCGCGCCGTTTCTCGCGGGCCTTTGCGGCATGATCCTCGGTTTTCCGGTGCTCAAGATGCATGGCGATTACCTCGCCATCGTGACACTGGGTTTTGGCGAGATCATCCGCCTTGTGCTCAATAACTGGCTGGACTTCACCGGAGGACCGAACGGCGCCCCCGCGCCCGCCCCCACGCTCTTCGGGTTGGAGTTCAGCCGGACCGCAAAGCAGGGCGGCACGCCGTTCCACGACTTCTTCGGCATCGCCTATAATTCCGATTACAAGTTCTGGTTCCTGTATTTCGTGCTGTTCCTCGTCGTGTGCGGGGTCATCTACACGGTGGAGCGCCTGCGCGTCATGCCGCTGGGGCGCATGTGGGAAGCGCTGCGCGAGGATGAGATTGCCTGCCGGTCGCTTGGCGTCAATCACGTCTTCATCAAGCTTTCCGCCTTCATGCTTGGCGCATCGACGGGCGGGATTGCAGGCGTGTTCTTTGCTGCGCATCAGGGCTTCGTGAACCCGACATCCTTCACCTTCTTCGAATCCGCGCTCATTCTCGCCATCGTGGTGCTGGGTGGTCTTGGCTCGACAGTGGGTGTCATTCTGGCCGCGCTGGTTTTGACCATCCTGCCGGAACTGCTGCGCGACTTCGCAGAATATCGCGTCTTCATTTTCGGCGTGCTGATGGTCGTCATGATGATCTGGAAGCCGCGCGGTCTGGTGCGGGTCACGCGCCCGGCGTTCTTCCCGTCGTCGGAGGCGGTGGTATCGGCGGGGCTTTCCTCCAAGCCGGATCAATTGACCATGGAGGCCAGCCGATGAATGCGCCTATCCTCGAAGTTCAAAATGTCACCATGCGTTTTGGCGGCATCGTCGCCAATCACGGGGTCAATTTCTCGGTAGCGAAAGGCGGCATTACCGCGCTGATCGGTCCCAACGGCGCTGGCAAGACGACGATGTTCAACTGCATCACCGGCTTTTATCGTGCGAGCGAAGGCCGCATTGTGCTCAACGGTCCAGAAGGCCCGCGTGACATCGGCGCTTATATGGACAAGCCGATCACCGGCGGCTCCCATCAGGTGACGCGGGCGGGTATCGCCCGCACATTCCAGAATATCCGGCTGTTCAAGGAAATGTCGGTGGTGGAAAACTTGCTGGTTGCCCAGCATCTTGCCACCCGTAACGGACTGTTGAGCGGCATTTTCAAAACACCGGCCTTCCGCAAGGCCGAAACAGAGGCGGTGGATTGCGCCTATTACTGGCTTGGCCAGATGAACCTGCTTGAAGACGCCAACCGGCTTGCCGGGGAGCTTCCCTATGGCCGGCAGCGACGGCTGGAGATCGCCCGCGCCATGTGTACCGGGCCGCAGCTTATCTGTCTCGACGAACCGGCGGCGGGGCTGAACCCGTCAGAAACGCATGAGCTTTCCCAGATCATCCAGCGGCTTTGTGCCGAGCAGGAACTGACTGTGCTGGTGATTGAGCACGATATGGGGCTGGTGATGCGCATATCCAACCACATTGTCGTGCTGGATCATGGCGAGGTCATTGCCGATGGAACGCCTGAACAGGTGGCCAACGATCCGGCAGTGATCGCTGCCTATCTCGGTGTCAGTGAAGAAGAGGTGCAATCGTGAGCCAGATGGCAGAACCAAACGGGCAGGACGCAACCGACAAGCTTCTGGAACTGGTGGATGTGCATGCGCATTATGGTGCGGTGGAAGCGCTGCGCTCGGTCAATGTACATATTTCCAAGGGCGAGATTGTCAGCCTGATTGGCGCGAATGGCGCAGGCAAGACCACGCTGCTTTCGACTATCTTCGGCTCGCCGCGCGCGTCGAAAGGTAGGATCGTTCATCGTGGCGAGGACATTTCGCGTCTGGCGACAAACCGTATTTCCAGACGGGGCGTGGCGCTGGTGCCGGAAGGACGGCAAATCTATCAGGAAATGTCGGTCGAGGAGAACATGATGATGGGTACCACGCCTGTCGGGATGGAGCATTTCGACGCCGACCGCGCGACCATGTTCGAATTGTTTCCTCGCCTCAAGGAGCGTCGCAATCAGGTTGCAGGCACCATGTCCGGCGGTGAGCAGCAGATGCTGGCCATTGCGCGCGCCATGATGGCGCGGCCCGAACTGATCCTGTTCGATGAGCCTTCGCTGGGGCTGGCGCCGCTGGTCGTGAAGCGCGTCTTCGAGGTGCTGGGAGA
>JAEXXS010000180.1 GCA_023451915.1 Pseudomonadota bacterium
GCGGCCTCCGTGCTTTCGAGCCACGGGAAATTGCCGAGATCGGCACTCGAAACCAGACCCGGATTGTCGATTTCCAGACCGGCAGGCAAAAGATCGGTTACCAGCAGGCGCGATTGCCATTGCTGCAGATCGTCGATCTTCAACACCACCACAAAACGCTCATTCTGGTTGATGCCCGTGATGTTGGCTTCCTGTCCATCGAGCGTGTAATAGGCGCGTTCGATGTTGAAGCCTTCGCCACCGGCAGGCAGCGATTGCGCAGGCGGCGCAACGGCAGTTACCACGGCGTCCACGGCATCGCTGCCACGGTTCGTCACGACCAGCGGCTGGGCTTCGAGCGCATTGCCGTTGACCCGTTCGGAGAAAGCGCCTTCATGGGCGGTGCCGTTAATGTCGAGATTGATCGCGGCATTGTTCTCCTTGAGACCGCGGGCTGCCAGCAGCATCCAGGCCTGATCCTGCGTGCTGAGATATTTCGTCTGATCGCGCTCGTAACCAACGAGCGTGACGAGCGAAGGCAGCACTTTCGGTGCAGGCTTGCTTTCTGCGGCCAGCGCCAACATGGCGGCGCCATCACGCAACCGCGAACCATAATCGGAGCGATTATAGTCATATGCCGTGTTGGTGCTTGCGCGGTCGAGAGCGACGTTGAAGACCCGGTCCGAACGCTGCTGGTCGCCATAAAGCGCCAGACCTGCGGCCAGTTGGGCAATCGCCATCGGGCTTGTGAAGTTATCGAGTTGCGTATCCGCGTAATAACGCAGATCGCCGACCGAGGCCTTCTTGTTGCGCGCCAGCACATAAAGCGAATAGGCGATTTCGTTGCCGCGATCCTTGGCGTCGGTCGTGTAGCCGAGCGCATTTTGCAGGTTCGACAGCGCCGAGAGCAGGGCTTGCTGCGGAACCACATAGCCCTTTTCGCGGGCACGGGTGAGGAAGTCGGTGACATAGGCATCGAGCCACAGATCGCCGGAGCCTGGTCCCCAGAGGCCGAACGAGCCGGAGGATGACTGATAGCTGAGCACGCGATAGATGGCGTCCTGTACGCGTTTCTTCAGTTCATCCTGATCATCAAGACCGGCGCTCGCTTCGGAGCCCGCCGCCATTTCGCTCAAGTAAAGCAGGGGCAGGGCGCGGCTTGTCGTCTGCTCGGCGCAACCGTAAGGATAGCGATCAAGCGCCATCAGTAGCGACGGCACGTCGAACGCCGCGCTACGGGTAACACCGACGCTGACAAAAGCACCGTCGAGCAGGCTTTCGGAAAGCAGACCGCCATCGATCTTGAGGCTGCCCCCATTGGCCGGAAGGCTGACCACCTGACGTGTCGTGACCGGCAGATCGACCGGGCGCACCGGCAGCGACAGATTTTGTTCGATGGACAGTCCGGCATCATTGGCAAGGCGTATCGTAATATTGCCCTGTCCCGTCTTCTGCGCGGTGAGTGGCACAGTGACGGATTGGCGTTTGCCACCGGCAAGCGCAAGCGTGTCGGAATAAGAGCCGATTTCCGTGCCGAGATTGTCGCTGGTTTCGACGCTCAGCCGGTAATTTCCGTCAGGCGCGTCCGTATTGGCGATATCGAGGCGCAGTGTCGCTTGATCTCCCGGAGCCATGAAGCGGGGCAGGCCAGCCGTGATAACAACGGGATCGCGCACGATCACATCGCTGGATGCGTGGCCAACGGCTTTGCTCGTCCAGGCCACGGCCATGACGCGGGCGGTTCCGTTGAACTGCGGAATATCGAAATCAACGGTTGCCTTGCCATCGCTATCCAGTTCAACCGGGCCGGAGAAGAGTGCAACCAGTTTTTCAGTCGGCGGGCTGCCTTCCGCAGCCATGTTGCCGCCGTCACCGCCGGTGCGAAGCTTGCCGGTAGTGCCCAGCGAACCATCGATAAGGCGTCCGTACATGTCGCGCAGTTCGAGGCCGAGCTGGCGCTGGCCGAAGAACCAGTTTTCCGGGTTCGGGGCCTGATAGCGTGTGAGATTCAAAATGCCGACATCGACGGCGGCAACCATGACATAGGCCTGCTCACCACCTGCATTTTCCACTGAAACGGGAATGGACAGCGTGCCGCGCGGGGTGATTTTCTCAGGCGGCGTCAGCTTGACGGCCAGTTGTTTGTCGGCAGGGTCAACCTTCAGCCATTTGAGGCCGATGGCGCGGGCAGGCATGCGGCTTTCCTGCGCACTGCCCGGGCGGAAAAGCGTTGCGGTGACGTAAGCGCCAGCGCCCCAATTTTCACCGACCGGAATGTCGATGGTTGCGCCGTCTGCCGATACGCTCTCGCTGATGGTCGTCAGCAGCTTTTCCGCGCCGATGGTGATCAAAAGCTCACCGGCAAAACGCGGGCTAACTTTGAGCTTCGCCGTTTCACCGGCTGCGTAATGATCCTTGTCGAGTGCGATTTCGAGACCATCGGGCGTTTCCGTCGAGGTCGCGGCGACATACCAACCCGCGTCGAATTCATAGCTCGAAGCCGGGCCGGAAGCATCGCCCGTCTCGATTTCAAGGCGATAGCGACCCCAGTCGACCGGCTGGGTGATGCTGGCTTCCACGTCGGCCTTGAGGTCAATCTTGCCGGTTGCAACCGACTTGGTGAAGGTGACCGGTTCGTAGTTCCAGCTATTGCCGTTGCGATACCATTGGTAATTACGCTCGACCTTCACCAGCGACCAGACCGCGCCGTCAAGGTTCGTGCGGTTGCCGTTGGCGTCCGAAGCGATGAAGCTGAATTTCGCAGTGCCGCCTTGCGGAACTTCGTCACCGGAGAAATCCGGTCGGATACCGATCATCGATCCTTGCGGACGAACGGCAAGATCAAGCTTGCGTTCCACAGCACGGCCACCGCTTTCGCGCATGCGAACGGTGACGGCTGCATTGATCAGACGGGTGGTTGATGGCAGATCATCGATCACGACCGGGAAGGTCGCCTTGCCATCGTCGCCAACCTTGGGCAGCTGATCCAGCGGCAGACGGGTGGCTTCGCCCTGACCTTCATCGGCCAGACCGAAATAATAGCCCTTGAAACGGTCCCAGTCGCGCTTGGTCGAAAGCGTGACTTCGCCTTCCAACGCCAATCCAGCGGCAGGCGCGCCATAGAGGAAGCGGCCATCGACGGTGACATTGGCAGCTTCGCCGCTGGCGATTTCGGACTTGTCCGATGTCAGGTCGAATTCGATGCGATCCGGCACGAAATCTTCAACCAGGAACATCTGCGAGGCGACCGCCGGTTGCTTGGGGTCGGTATAGATATTCAGGTTCCAAGTGCCGCGCATGGCATTGGCAGGCAAGGTGAGGTCAACGGAATGTCCGCCAGCCTTGCTGCTGTCCGATACGAGGCGACGATCTTCCACACCGTCCGGGCGCGTGAAGATGAAGGTCAGCGGCAGGTTGTCGACGGCGAGCGACGCATCATCCCGGGCAAGGGCTGCGGCATGGACCACTTCGCCCGCACGATAAATGCCGCGTTCGGTCCAGGCATAGACGTCGAGCGCCTTGGGCGCTGCGCGCCCGGTGACGCCGCGATCAGAAAGATCGAAGCCAGCGCGCGCCATATCGAGGAAGACGAAATCATCTTCACCCTGATTGGCCATCAGCACGGCGGGAACCATGCCGTCGGAGCCGCGCGTGAGACCGGCGGTAAAGGTAGCGCGACCGTCTCGGTCGGTGGTCGCTTCGCCTAACACTTCATTGTTGCGGGCGAGCAATGTCAGCTTGACCCCGGAAAGTGGTTCCGCCGTTTCGAGCGAACGCGCAAAGACATTGATGCCGTCCTGACCCGTATAGGTCGAAAGCCCGATATCCGACACGACAAACCACTGCGTCGCCTTGGTGTCATAGCTTTCGCCGCTGGCCTTGATCGGTTCTGCGGTCAGAACATAGACGCCGGGCTTGCGCTGCGGCAGTGCTTCATCAATCGGGAAACTGCTGGTGACTTCCTTGTTCAGCTCTCCGGCAGCGGTGTCAATCTCGCCTTCCCAGACAGGTGCGCCCATCTGGTCGGAAATCGTGCTGACATCATAACCGTCGAGCTGACGCAGAAACTGATAGCCGGACAAAAGCTGCGCCAGAGAACGGTCGCCGATGCGATAGAGCTTCACCTTGGCCGCGCTCATATTGACGCTGACCAGCGGAATGCCGCGACGCGCCTTGGCAGGCAGCACAAAGCTGTCGCCGGTAAAGCGTACCGATGCCGCGCGGTCCTGCACATAGACGGATAACGTTACCGGCGCGGGCAGCGTTTCGCCAATAGCGGCAGGCAAACCGGCGCGGAACGTCACGCTGTAGGTGCGGCCATGTTCCAGACCTTCGACGCAGATCTGGCGATCCTTGGCTTCGATGGCCTTGGGTGCGGCGCTGTCCAGCGTTACGAAGCTGGAATAATCGGTGCCGCTCTTGACCAGTTCTTCGGAAAACTGGGCGCAGATGCGCGGCGATGCATTGTCGTTATCGACACTATGATCGACGATACGGAAACCTTTGCGCGCCTTGAGGTCTTCATAGGCAGCGCGAACAGAGGCTGAATTGACGAGATTGAGGCTCGCATCATAGGCCTGAAGGGCAGGGCGGGATAGTTCGCGGCGGTCAAGCGCCTGCGCCATCGCATTCAGGGCATCGGCACGAGCGGCCTTGCTGCGCGAGGTCTGATAGCCGTTCCAGGCTGCGGATGTGGCGTCGCGCTTGAACTTAGCGGTCTCTTCGCTGTTGGAAGGTTCTGTCGCCAAAGTGGCGAGAGCAAGCCCGGTCCAGAGCGTGCTGTCGTCGGGCGAGGCACTGGCTGCGGCTGCAAACTTTTCCATTGCCGTGCGCGGATCGCTATTGGCGAGCGCGGAGGCAGCTTCCGCTTTCAGCGTGCTGAGGCCTTCGCCACTATCGGCTGCCAGAATAGCAGTGCGGAAACGGCGGGCTTCATCGACAAGATTGTCCGCAAAAAAGGTTATGGCGGGCGGTGCGCCGATGTCGGCCTTGGCTGTGTCTTTGGGAGCGCCCGACACGACCTTCCCGGCAATGGAACCGACAGAGGGATTGAGCTTGTTGAAATCGGTCTTGAGGAAGCACCACTTCACCTTCGGATTATAGGTGAAGGCGCGGCAGGCATTGTCACCGAGGCAGGTGCTCTTGCACTGGTCGAGTGTCACGTTCTTCTGGGTCCGCAGATCGAAGCCAAAATAATCGCTGTCTTCGGTGATCTCGATACGGCGCGTTTCAGCGGCGTTGGACGGAGTGGGCGCAATCGCAAGCCCTGCGGTCAAACCGGTGATTGCAACCAGCGTCAGGAAAACCTGTGCCGATAGTGCACGCCCGAACTGCCGTTTGAAACTGTTCAGCATCTGCCTCTCCTTGCGATTTCGTGCCCGACCAATGTCCCCTGGAAGAGCGGAAAGAATCTGCGCCATGTGAAGCTTGCGCACAACCCAGAGTCAAGTTGCTTTGCTAATATATACAATGTTCTATCATCATTACCCGCAATTATGACGGGTGTTCTGCGGCGTGCAAATTGAATGAGACGTGTCGCGTTTGAGACTGAGCCTTGCTCCCATCGCCGTTACGTTTTCACTTCTGACATCTTCGTTTTTTGTCCAACCTGGAGGAGGTAGACATGAGCAGGAACCGTGGCGTCGTCTATATGCGACCCGGAAAAGTCGAAGTCCGTGATATCGAAGACCCGGTGCTGTCTGCACCCGATGGGAGGAAACTCGGTCACGGGGTCATTTTGAAAGTCATCTCGACCAATATATGCGGGTCAGACCAGCATATGGTGCGCGGTCGCACGACGGCGATGCCGGGACTTGTGCTTGGCCATGAGATTACCGGAGAAATCATCGAGAAGGGTTCCGATGTCGAGATGCTCGATGTCGGCGACATCGTTTCCGTGCCATTCAATGTTGCCTGCGGTCGTTGCCGCTGCTGCAAGGAGCAGGACACAGGCGTCTGCCTGACCGTCAATCCGTCACGCGCTGGCGGCGCTTACGGCTATGTCGATATGGGCGGCTGGATCGGCGGGCAGGCCCGCTATGTCATGGTGCCTTATGCCGATTTCAATCTGCTGAAATTCCCGGATCGTGACCGGGCGATGGAGAAAATCCGCGATCTGACCATGTTGTCGGATATTCTGCCGACAGGCTTTCATGGCGCGGTCAAGGCAGGTGTCGGTGTCGGATCTGTGGTCTATGTGGCGGGGGCCGGACCGGTCGGCCTCGCCGCTGCAGCGTCAGCGCGCATTCTTGGCGCTGCCGTCGTGATGATCGGAGACTTCAACAAGGAACGTCTGGACCATGCCCGCAAGGTGGGTTTCGAGCCGATTGATTTGTCCGCCAGCGACCGTCTGGGCGACATGATTGCGGAAGTCACCGGCAGCAATGAGGTGGATAGCGCCATTGACGCTGTCGGCTTCGAGGCCAGAGGCCATAGCGGTGGTGAACAACCCGCAATTGTGCTGAACCAGATGATGGAAATCACCCGTCCTGCCGGGTCGGTTGGTATTCCGGGGCTCTACGTGACCGAAGATCCGGGCGCGGTGGATGGTGCAGCCAAACAGGGAAGCCTTTCGCTTCGCTTCGGGCTCGGCTGGGCCAAGGCGCAGTCGTTCCATACCGGGCAGACGCCGGTGTTGAAATATAACCGGCAATTGATGCAGGCGATCCTGCACGGGCGCTTGAATATTGCTGAAATCGTCAATGCGGAAGTCATTTCGCTTGAAGATGCAGCCGCTGGTTATGAGAGTTTTGACCAGGGCGTAGCGAAGAAGTTTGTTCTCGATCCGCACGGTATGCTCGGCAAAGCCGCGTAACCTTGCAAAACACGGAAGCGCCGTGCCCCCGCGTGGCGCTTCTGTTGTCGCCTATTGCGCGTAGCTACGCTAAAATAACAGATGGAAGCGTAGCGACGATGCGGAGATTTTAAGATGACCGATATTCGCCTCAAACGGATCTATGAAGCGCCGTCAGACGACGATGGTTATCGGGTTCTGGTCGATCGTGTCTGGCCGCGCGGCATGACCAAGGAGAAGGCCGCCATCGATCTCTGGGCAAAAGATGTTGCCCCATCCACCGAACTTCGCAAATGGTTCGATCATGATCCGGCGAAGTGGGGCGAGTTTCAAAAACGCTATCGCGATGAACTGCAAGAAAAATTACCTGATCTCAAAGCACTGGTTGCCAAGGCCGGTGATGCGCCGCTGACATTGCTTTATGGCGCAAAGGATGAGGAACATAATCAGGCGGTCGTGCTGCATGAATTCATGCAGACTATCTGAGGCCGAGTTTTGAAATTTTAGAACGACAGCGCAAGCAGATCGCTCCGGATCTGGTCGCCATTGCCTCGCGAAAGATTCTTTTCGATTTCCGCATGCGTGGAGGTCCAGATGGGAACAGCGGCGGCCAGCGCCGCCTTGCCGTTTGAGGTCAGCTGCAGCAGGCGCTCACGCCGGTCAGCTGGATTGACCAGTATTTCCACCCAACCCTGCCTTTGCAGCGGCTTTAAAGCGGCGGTGAGGGTGGTCTGATCCATTGCCAGCAACTCCGCGACCGGCTTCATTGGCGGCGGCGCGGGTCGATTGAGCGACATCATCAAAGAGAATTGCCCATTCGTCATGCCCACGGGACGGAGAGCTTCATCAAAGCGCCGTGCAAGCGCGCGCGCCGCGCGCTGAACATGCAGACAAAGGCAGGTATCTCTGACTAAAAGGGTCGTTTCAAAAGGAACTTCGGCAGCGTTTGACATGACCCATTAATATTGATATCAATGTAAATCGTCAAGCAAATATCCTATAAAACTGGGCGTTCTACCATCCGGGGGCGGAGGAGGACTTGCATCATGAACGAAGTCGTATCCCGCGAAGTCTGGCTTGAGGCGCGCCGCGCGCTTTTGGCCAGAGAAAAAGAAGCGACGCATCTTCGCGATCGCGTCAATCAGGAAAGACAAGCGCTGCCTTGGGTGAAGGTGGAGAAAGACTATGTCTTCGACACCCCGGCAGGACGCCGAACACTGGCAGAGCTTTTCGACGGACGCAGTCAGCTGGTCGTCTATCATTTCATGTTCGGGCCGGAATGGGAGCAGGGCTGCGTCGGCTGTTCTTTCCTCGCCGATAATCTCGACGGCGCACTGGCGCATCTCAACAACCATGATGTCACGCTTGTCGCCGTATCGCGTGCACCGCTTACAAAGCTGGAAGACTATAAGCGGCGCATGGGCTGGCATTTCCCATGGATGTCGTCCTATGGCGGCGATTTCAACTTTGATTTCCATGTGTCGTTCGACAAGGCAGAGATTGAAGAAGGACGTGTCTTCTACAATTTCGGCAAACTAGCGCCGGAACAGGCGCATGACGAACTGCCCGGTATGAGCGCCTTCATCAAAGCGGATGACGGCACGATCTATCATACATATTCCAGCTATGCGCGTGGCATTGAGGAGTGGATCAGCACGCTGATGATCCTCGACCGTGCGCCGAAAGGGCGCAATGAAGATAGCACCATGCATTTCGTGAAGCGTCACGATGAATATGCGGCGTCAGCGGCAAAGCACAGCTGTTGTAGCTGAACGCTAAAATCAAATTCTGGGAGGAATGACGATGAATAACGGAGCATCACCGTTCGTCTGGTACGAACTGATGACTGAAGACGCGGCCGAGGCGGCAAATTTTTACGGCAAGGTCGTCGGCTGGAACACGAAAGACTCCGGCGTTCCCGGCGTGAACTACACGCTGTTTGAAGCACCGGGTTGTGCCGTTGCCGGTATGATGCCGCTTTCCGATATGCCGAGCGGAGATTGTGCCGCAAAATCCGGCTGGCTTGGTTATGTTGGCGTCGACGACGTAGACTCCATGTCCGAGAAAGTTGCCGCGGCAGGCGGCAAAATCCTGCGATCCGCTCATGATATTCCAAGCGTCGGGCGATTTGCCATCGTGGCAGACCCGCAAGGCTCTGCCTTTGCGCTCTTCGAGCCAAAAGACCCGCCGGAGCCGCCAGCTGATTTTGGCTCTCGCAAGGTGGGCCACCCCGGCTGGCATGAGCTTTATGCCAAGAACGGCGAGGAAGTCTTTGGTTTCTATGAGAAAGTGTTTGGCTGGAAGCTTTCGCGCGACTTCGATATGGGCGCTATGGGCAAATATAAGATATTCAGCATAAACGGAGCAGATGCGGGCGGCATCATGACTGCGCCGCCGAATGTGCCGCAGGGCTGGGGATTTTATTTCATGGTGGACGGAACGAGCGCTGCTGCCGAACGCGTGAAATCAC
This sequence comes from Pseudomonadota bacterium, assembly GCA_023451915.1. Next base: position 9,243 of record JAEXXS010000180.1, read on the forward strand.
TGGGCGGCACTGTCACATTCGGGCCGACAGAAGTGCCGAATGGCGAGTGGATTATACAGTGTCTTGATCCGAAAGGCGTGGCGTTTTCGCTGGTTTCAGCGACACAATAAGGAGCCTGCGCGAAAGCGCATGAAAAATCGAAACGTCAGGCGGCTTCTGGTTCTAAAATCAGAAGTCGTCTTCGTGATGATAGTGGCGCAGATAGGCAAATGCTGTGCCCACCAGGACCGGTAGAAGCAAAATACCCGTCCAGAATATGATGTTGCTCATTTTTTCCCTCCCTGTTGCCCTCAAACCGAAACGATAGCCTGAGACAGTATGCGGGCACTTCGAACAACGCAGAAAGCGGACATTTGTTCCAGTCGCCATCGCTTGCACGTAAAGCTATTGCCATAACGCCCGCGTTTGAGTAGAAGTGCGAATACATCAAGAGTTGGGGAGACGCCCAACGCCAACCTGCCGCTCCGGGCAAGGTGGTACTCCCTCACGAGGGAGGATGTGGCCAAACCGGCAACTATGCGGATAAAGCCACTCGCGTCTACCTGACAGAACTAGGGACCGACGCGATCATGCCGATAAAAATTCCTGACGATCTGCCAGCAACCAGTGTTCTCCAGGCCGAGGGCGTTATGGTCATGCGCGAGGCGGATG
>JAEXXS010000190.1 GCA_023451915.1 Pseudomonadota bacterium
GCTGCGATCACTCGCCCGGCACCAGATGCGGTGCTTCGATCTTCGCGCCCGAATGCTTGAGCGCACGCTCGCCGCTCAACTTGCGGATCAGCACATAGAACACCGGCGTCATGAAGATGCCGAAGGCCGTCACGCCGATCATGCCGGCGAAGACCGCAATGCCCATGGCCGAGCGCATTTCCGCACCGGCGCCCGTGGATGTCACCAGCGGCACCACGCCCATGATGAAGGCCATGGAGGTCATCAGGATCGGGCGTAGACGCAAGCGGCTGGCCTCGACGGCGGCCTGCACCACGCTTCGACCGGAAAGTTCCAGCTCGCGGGCGAATTCCACGATCAGGATCGCATTCTTCGCTGATAGCCCCACAAGGACGATCAGGCCAATCTGGGTGAAGACATTGTTGTCCCCTCCCGTGAGCCAGACGCCGGTGAGCGCAGCCATGATACCCATCGGAACGATCATGATGATCGACAAAGGCAAAGCAAGACTTTCATACTGCGCGGCCAGCACCAGATAGACAAGCAGCAGCGCCAGCGGGAAGACAAGGAAGCCTGAATTGCCAGCCAGAATCTGCTGGTAGGTCAGATCGGTCCATTCAAAGGCAATGCCCGCAGGCAAGGTTTCCTGCGCAATCCGCTCGATGGCCGCCTGCGCCTGCCCGGACGAGAAACCGGGGGCCGGATTGCCGTTGATATCGGCAGACAGGAAGCCGTTATAGCGGATGGCGCGTTCGGCACCCACAGTCTGCTCCACCTTCAAGAGCGCCGACAGCGGGATCATCTCGCCCGATTGCGAACGAACCTTCAGCTTGCCGATATCTTCGGCATGGCTGCGGTAATTCGCATCGGCCTGAATGCGCACGCTGTAAGTGCGTCCGAATGCGTTGAAGTCGTTGACATAGAGCGAACCGAGATAGATCTGCAAGGTTTCGAACACATCGGTCACAGCCACGCCCAGCTGACGCGCCTTCACACGATCAAGATCGGCATAAAGCTGCGGCACGTTGATCTGATAGCTCGAATAAAGACCGGCCAGTTCCGGCGTCTGATAGGCCTTGGCGAGAAACGCCTTGGTCGCTTCGTCAAGCGCCTTGAAGCCAAGCCCGTTGCGATCCTCAAGCTGGAGCTTGAAGCCGCCCGTTGTACCCAGCCCCTGCACAGGCGGCGGCGGGAACATGGCGATGAACGCATCCTGGATGGAGCCGAACTTCTGGTTAAGCTGCATGGTGATGGCGCCCGCCGAGAGGTCGGGCGTCTTGCGCTCCTCAAACGGCTTCAGTGTGACGAAGACAATGCCGGAATTCGACGAGTTGGTGAAACCGTTGATCGAAAGGCCCGGAAAGGCGATGGCATTGGCAACGCCTGGCTGATTGAGCGCAATATCCGTCATGCGGCGGATGACATCTTCCGAACGGTCGAGCGTGGCCGCATCCGGCAATTGTGCAAAGCCGATCAGATATTGCTTGTCCTGTGCCGGAACGAAGCCGCCGGGCACCGCACGGAACAGAACGAAGGTCACGCCCAGCAACACGACATAGAGGCCCATCACCAACGACTTGCGCGAGAGAATTGCACCCACGCCGCGACCATAGGCATTCGAGCTTGCACCGAAGAAACGGTTGAAGCCCCGGAAGAACCAGCCGAACGCCTTGTCCATGATGCGGGTCAGACGATCCTTCGGCGCATCATGACCACGCAGCAACAGGGCTGCGAGCGCAGGCGAAAGCGTCAGCGAGTTGAAGGCCGAAATCACCGTCGAGATGGCAATCGTCAGCGCGAACTGGCGATAGAACTGGCCGGTGAGGCCGGTAATGAAAGCCAGCGGCACAAAGACTGCAACCAGCACCAGCGCAATCGCGATGATCGGGCCGGACACTTCCTGCATGGCGCGATAGGTCGCTTCCACCGGCGACAGGCCCTGTTCGATGTTACGCTCGACATTTTCAACCACCACGATGGCGTCGTCGACGACGATGCCTATCGCCAGCACCAGACCGAACAGGCTGAGTGCATTGATGGAGAAGCCGAACATATACATGACCGCAAACGTGCCCACGATGGAAACGGGGACCGCGACCAGCGGAATGATCGAGGCGCGCCATGTCTGCAAGAACAGGATGACCACGATCACCACCAGGATGATGGCTTCGAGCAGGGTGTGAATGACGGATTCAATCGAGGCTTTCACGAACTGGGTCGTGTCATAGACGATATCGAAATCCACGCCTTCCGGCATGGTCTTCTTCAGATCGGCCATGGCCGCGTGCACATTTTCCGAAATTTGCAGCGCGTTGGAACCCGGCGCCTGAAACACGCCCATGCCCACCGCCTGTTTGTTGTCGAGCAGCGAGCGGAGCGAGTAATCCGCAGCGCCCATCTCAACACGGGCGACATCGCCAAGGCGTGTGATTTCGCCCTCGCTGCCCGACTTCACGACGATATTGGCGAAGTCTTCCGGTGTCTGAAGACGGCCTTGAGCATTGACGGACAGCTGGAGATCAAGACCGGAAACGGAAGGTGAAGCACCAATCACGCCAGCGGCGGCCTGAACATTCTGCTGCCGGATGGCGTTTGCGATATCGCTCGCGGACAGTCCGCGCTCGGCGGCCTTTTGCGGGTCGATCCACACGCGCATGGAATAGTCGCCGCCGCCGAATATCTGTACCTGACCGACGCCCGGAATACGCGCGATGCGATCCTTTACATTCAAAACGGCATAATTGCGCAGATAATTCACGTCATACCGGCCATCAGGCGAGATGAGGTGAACCACCAGCGTCAGGTCGGGCGAGCTTTTGGCAGTGGTGACGCCAAGCGTGCGCACTTCTTCCGGCAGGCGCGGCTCGGCCTGCGAGATGCGGTTCTGCACAAGCTGCTGCGCCTGATCGGGATCGGTGCCGAGCGCGAAAGTGACGGTCAATGTCATGACACCGTCCGCCGTCGCCTGGCTCTGCATATAGAGCATGCCTTCAACACCGTTGATCTGTTCTTCAAGCGGGGTGGCGACAGTCTCGGAAATAACGGCGGGGTTCGCGCCCGGATATTGCGCGCGCACCACGATTTGCGGCGGCACGACTTCCGGGTATTCCGATATCGGCAGACCTGTCATGCCGATGAGACCGGCCACGAAGATCAAAACCGACAAAACACCAGCGAAGACCGGTCGGTCGACGAAGAAGCGTGAAAAGTTCATCTGTTTATCCCCCTTAAGCGGGAAGGCAAAGACTCTCCCGGCCCGCGAAAACATGCGTTCTCGCGGGTTGAATAGGCAGAGCCTTTGCATTTGACGCGCGTCGGCAGACGCGCCGTTTCAGTTAATTCTTGGCAAGTGTTTCGGTTACGGGTTGCGGTGCGACCACCACGCCCGGACGAATGCGCTGCAGACCGTTGACGACGATGTTCTCGCCAGCCTTCAGGCCGCTTTCGACAATGCGCAGGCCATCATAGTTGCGACCGAGCACCACCTGCCGATATTCAACCTTGTTGTCCGCCCCTACGACGAAGACGAATTTCTTGTCCTGATCGGAGGCAATGGCGCGGTCGCTCACCACCAGCTTTTCACCCGGTTCCGGCTCGCCGAAACGAATGCGCACAAACTGGCCCGGAATAAGCTTGCCATCCGGATTATCGATGGCAGCGCGCACACGGATCGTGCCCGTGGTTGCATCCACTTCATTGTTGATCAGCTGGATGTGCCCGGAAATTGGCGTGCCATCATCGGCGGCAGTGCCAATCTGAACCGGAATGCGCTCAATCGCGCTGCCGCCCGGCGATGCAGCGAGCTTGGCAAGCGCCTTGGTGACGACTTCTTCATTGGCGCTGAAGCTTGCATAGATCGGGTCGACCGAAACAAGCGTGGTCAGCACCGGCGAAGCGGAGCTTGCGGCAACCAGATTCCCGGCTGTCACCTCCAGCCGCCCGACGCGACCGGAGATCGGCGCGCGCACTTCGGTATATTGGAGGTCGAGTTCAGCCGAACGCAGCGCCGCCTTGGCAGAACGCAGGCTTGCCTGCGCTTCGTCAAAGGCGCTCGACCGCTGATCCAGCCCGCTCTGGGCGAGCGTGCGGGTGGTGACAAGCTGGCGACCGCGATCCAGTTCGGTCTTGGCCAGCGCCACACGCGCTTCCTCGGCGGAAACCTGCGCTTTGGCTTTTTCGACCGCTGCCGCATAGGGTTCTGGATCAATCGTCACGAGCAGATCGCCCTGCTTGACCAGCGCCCCTTCACGGAAATGGGCTTTCAGGATCGCGCCGCCGACCCGCGGGCGAATTTCCACCCGCTCGATGGCCTCAAGGCGACCCGAAAACTCTTCCCAGGTCGAAATGCGGCGTGATTCCGCCTTGGCGACCGAAACCGGCACGGCAGGCGGCGGCGCGGACATATCCGTCGCCGCGTCCGCCTTCCAATGCGGAACGCCGAAGAGAATGGCGCCGCCGCCAGCTGCAGACAATAGGATACTCAGGCCGGCGCCCCACAGGGCCCGGCGTCCAATGATCGACGTCATGTTGTATCTCCTTGCCGGTCGGAGCCGGCTACATTCTGATCGTCAAATGAAAGCTTGGGAGGACTTTCGAACTGACGTTATGCTGCTATTGCTTTTGCGCCGGCCCGCCGGAAGAAATCCGAAAACAGACCGACAAGAGCTTCTTTCTGTGGCGACCACTCCCGGTCGGCCACCTTGCTTTCCGGTATCCAGCCAGCCTGACCCGGCAGGACATGAGACTGAACCTTGACGCCTGCCTGACGCAACCGCTCGGCATAGGCCTGGGTTTCGTCACGCATCGGACATTCGGCACTGGTGACAAGCAGTGTCGGCACCAGACCGGCAAGACGCGTACACAGCGCAGGCGCGGCATAGGGATGGGTGAACCCGTCGCACTGTCCGAGATAATGCTGCCAGCCATCCGACATTGTCTGCACCGCGCTTTCCGGGCAGTATTTGCGGAAAGACGCCGTCGCAAGACAAGGATCGAGCATGGGCGAAAGCAATATCTGACCTTTGAGATCCGTCAGATTCTGATCTCGCGCCATAAGCGCCAAACCGGCTGCAATATTACCGCCCGCCTCTTCACCGGCGACGAACAGCATCGACTTCTTGTGTGCAAATTCCGGGCAACGCGCACGCATCGAAGTCAAAATGGCAAAGGCCACCTCAAGCGCCGCCGGGAACGGGTTGAGACAGGCCGACGAATATTCCGGCGAGACGACCACTGCTCCCGCATCGGCAAGAGCTTCAGCGACACCCTCGCAGGTATCTGGACAAGCTGACGAGAAAGCCCCACCATGGAGATGCAGCACCACAGGCGGCGGTGAAAGCAATTTGGCGCCGCGATAAATGCGTGCCGTGCAGGCGCAATTGCCAGCCTGCATTGTTTCAACCGTAAACTTCTCGCACATCTTTCTTAACTTTCATGTATAGCGGCAAACCGCCATGGTCAGATATTAGCATTGTCTATTATCTGGAATAGTCCCCCTGGATTGGTTACACTATCCAAAATCTCGAACAATGACGGTTATTGATCAATGGACCAACTTTCGGCCATGCGCGCTTTTCTCCGGGTTGTGGAAACCGGGAATTTTACGCGTGCCTCGGCTTCACTCAACATGCCCAAGGCAACCATCAGCAATCTCATTCAGGGATTGGAAGCCCATCTGGGCGCAAAACTCCTCAACCGCACTACCCGTCGCGTTCTCGTAACACCGGACGGCGCACTTTACTATGAGCGTGCGGCGCGCCTGCTTGCCGATCTGCAGGAACTGGACGGCAGCCTTTCCAGCGCGCAGACCTTGCCGAAAGGCCGCCTGCGTGTGGAAATGGCAAGCGCCGTGGCTAATCAGATCGTCATTCCGGCCCTGATCGAGTTTCACCAGCGCTATCCCGATATCCAGATCGACCTTGGCGTATCAGACCGCCCGGTCGATTATGTTGCCGAGAATGTCGATTGCGCTATTCGCATCGGCGAACTGACCGACCAAACGCTGATCGCCCGGCGGATCGGCGACATGCACTTCATCGCCTGCGCCTCCGCCGACTATCTGGATCGCTGTTCCACACCGCAGCACCCCTCGGACCTCGCCAATGGCGCCTATGCGGTCGGATATTTCCGTCCGTCGACAGGGCAGCAAATGCCGTTTCAGTTTCGGCGCGGGACGGAAGAAATCGAGGTCAACGGGCGCTATGTCGTGGCCGCCAATGAAGCGACCACCTATCTGGCGGCCGTGCGCGCCGGTCTCGGCGTCGCGCAGGCGCCTTTGTTCATGGTTCGGGACGATCTGGAAAAAGGCACGCTGCGGCCCGTCCTTGAAGACTGGGAGATCGCCCCAACGCCGATCTATCTGGTTTACCCGCCCAACCGCCATCTCAGCAACCGCCTGCGCGTTTTTGCCGACTGGGTCGTCAAGGTCATCGCCAAATCGCAGATGGTCGAGCACCGCTGAGCGGTGCTCA
>JAEXXS010000210.1 GCA_023451915.1 Pseudomonadota bacterium
GTCATGTCGAGCGCACGCGGGTTCTGCTGCATCTTGTATCGGCGCAGGAAGAAGATGTGGCGAAGGCCTATCAGGTCATTCGTGGCGAGCTGGAAGCCTATGAGCATGGTCTTGCCGACAAGACGGAAATCGTCGCGCTGTCGCAGATCGATACGCTCGATCCCGATGCGCGCAAGGTCAAGGCCAAGGCGTTGAAAAAGGCCTGCGGACGTGATCCGCTGCTGCTTTCCGCTGTCAGCCATGAAGGCTTGAATGATGCGCTGCGCCAGCTTGCGGCGGTCATTGATGTCAGTCGCGCGCAGGAAGCCGGAACGGCGCAAGTCGAGGAATAAGCGTCGGATTGTATTTGAGCGCGCATCTTGGCCGAAAACCATTTCACACTTTTCGGGATGCGCCTTGGATGCGGCGAGAGGAATGAGAGCATGCTGAAGCAACTGAAAGACTATCGCCGCATTGTTGTGAAAATCGGGTCGTCCCTTCTGGTGGATCGCGCCACGGGACTGAAGCGCGAATGGCTGGAAAGCCTCGGGCTGGATATTGCCGCCCTGCATCACGCAGGCGTCGAGGTGCTGGTGGTATCGTCGGGCGCTATCGCGTTGGGACGAACTGTGCTCGGCCTGCCGAAGAAAGCGCTGAAGCTTGAGGAAAGTCAGGCCGCCGCCGCAGCCGGCCAGATCGCGCTCGCCAAGGCCTATGCCGATGTGCTCGGTGGGCATGGCATCAAGTCGGGCCAGATTCTGGTGACGCTTTCCGACACCGAGGAGCGCCGCCGTTATCTCAACGCCCGCGCCACCATCGAGACGCTTTTGAAGCTCAAGGCCGTGCCGGTCATCAATGAGAATGACACGGTGGCGACGACGGAAATCCGCTATGGCGACAATGACCGTCTGGCCGCGCGCGTCGCGACCATGATGGGCGCTGACCTTCTGATCCTGCTTTCCGACATTGACGGGCTTTATACCGCGCCGCCGCATAAGAACCCGGATGCGGCCTTTCTGCCGCTGGTGGAAACCATCACGCCGCAGATCGAGGCCATGGCAGGCGCTGCGGCTTCCGAACTGTCGCGCGGCGGCATGAAGACCAAACTCGACGCGGGCAAGATCGCCAATGCCGCTGGAACAGCGATGATCATCACCTCCGGTATCCGCATGGGACCGCTTTCGGCAATTGATCGCGGGGAGCGTGCGACCCTGTTCGAAGCGGCCCGCGCACCGGTCAACGCCTGGAAGACGTGGATTTCCGGCAATCTGGAACCGGCTGGCCGCCTCACTGTCGATGCAGGCGCTGCCAAGGCGCTGAAATCGGGTAAGTCGCTATTGCCTGCGGGCGTGAAGGAAGTCAGCGGTCAGTTTGAGCGTGGCGACACGGTTGCCGTGCTGAACGAAGACGGTCGCGAGATTGCGCGTGGGCTGATCGCTTACGATGCCGAGGATGCGCGCAAGATTGCCGGACACAAAAGCGATGAGATCAGCACCATTCTTGGCTATGATGCACGGAGCGCAATGATCCATCGCAATGATCTCGTGGTGCGCGGCACAGCCGTGGCCGCCGAGACGGAAGAAGCCTGAACAGGGAAGGCGGGGAGAGGATGCTGAACAAAGTGGAAGCTGGAAGCGACATAGCCGTGATCATGGCCGAGGTGGGCCGCAAGGCGAAAGCCGCCGCAGCACCACTGGCGATTGCCGGCACCGAGCAGAAGAACAAGGCGCTTCTGGCTGCAGCCGACGCCATTCTCCAAAGCCGAGACGCCATCCTCGAAGCCAACAAGATTGATCTGGCCAATGCCGCCGAAAGCGGGATGGCCGCTTCATTCGTGGATCGCCTGACGCTGGACAACAACCGTATTGAAGGGATCGCGGAAGGCATCCGCGCCATTGCATCCTTGTCCGATCCGGTTGGTGCGGTGATTGCCGAATGGGATCGCCCGAATGGTCTGCATATCGAGCGCGTGCGCACGCCGCTCGGCGTCATCGGCGTCATTTATGAAAGTCGCCCCAATGTGACGGCGGATGCCGGTGCGCTTTGCCTCAAGGCTGGCAATGCGGTGATCTTGCGCGGCGGTTCGGATTCGGCCCATTCGTCCGCGGCCATTCACAAGGCACTGGTGGCCGGACTGGAAGCTGGCGGTCTGCCTGCCGATGCCATCCAGATCGTGCCGGTGACGGATCGCGCGGCGGTCGGTGAAATGCTGAAAGGGCTCGACGGCGCTATCGACGTGATCGTGCCGCGCGGCGGCAAGAGCCTCGTCGCGCGCGTTCAGTCGGAAGCGCGGGTGCCGGTTTTCGCGCATCTGGAAGGCATCTGCCATCTTTATATCGACAAGACTGCCGATCTCGACATGGCGCGCAAGATCGCGGTCAATGCCAAGATGCGGCGCACAGGCATTTGCGGATCGGCGGAAACCCTGCTGGTGGATCGCGCGGTCGCCTCGACACATCTTGTGCCGATCCTTGAAGATCTGGCTGCCAAGGGCTGCGAAATCCGGGGCAGCGAAGAGGTGAAGGCGCTTTATCCGGCAGCGATTGCTGCGACCGATGAAGACTGGGCCACGGAATATCTGGATGCGATCATTTCCGTGGCGCTTGTCGATGGCGTCGATGGCGCGATCCGGCACATCAACCGCTATTCCTCGCATCACACCGAAGCCATCATCGCCGAGGATGCGGAAGCGGTTGCGCGGTTCTTCAACGAAATCGACTCGGCCATTTTGCTGCACAATGCCTCGACGCAGTTTGCCGATGGCGGCGAGTTCGGCATGGGCGCGGAAATCGGGATCGCCACCGGCAAGATGCACGCACGCGGCCCGGTGGGCGTCGAACAGCTGACCTCGTTCAAATATCGCGTTCGCGGCAACGGGCAGATTCGAAGCTGATGCGCTTTGGCTTCGGGCTTTCCGCACTGAAGGAACAATATCCCGATGTGGATGCGCATTATCTGCGCATGCCGCATGCCGAGAAAGGCATGGCGGTCGGCCTGTTCGGCGGTTCGTTCAATCCCCCGCATGGTGGTCACGCGCTGGTTGCGGAGATCGCCATCCGACGGCTGAAGCTCGACCAGCTTTGGTGGATGGTCACGCCCGGTAACCCGCTGAAAGACACCCGCGAACTGGCGCCTCTGGCCGAAAGATTGCGATGGAGCGAGGAAATCGCCAGCGATCCGCGCATCAAGGTGACGGCGCTCGAAGCCGCCTTCAATGTGCGCTATACCGCCGATACGCTGGCGCTGATCCGCGACGCCAATCCGGGCGTGCATTTCGTTTGGGTGATGGGCGCAGATAATCTGGCGTCCTTCCACCGCTGGCAGCGCTGGCGCGAGATCGCCAATAATTTCCCCATTGCGGTGATCGACCGTCCGGGCTCGACGCTCGCCTATCTCTCGTCGCGCATGGCGCAGACTTTTTCGCATAACCGTCTCGATGAGCAATATGCGCCCATGTTGGCGCGCCGCACGCCACCCGCCTGGACCTTCATCCATGGCCCGCGTTCGTCGCTTTCATCGAGCGCCATTCGCAAGTCCGGCACACGATCTTGATAGTTTGGTGACGGTTTAAACAAGATATACGCAAAAAAGAACGATATATTTGAAAAAGTGAACGGCCCTGTCAGGTCGTGACTCTTGAAACAAAACAGGGACTCTGCCTATCTTAACCCTGTACGGTGCTTTTACTGCCGTATCGGCTTGTTCTTGTTAGAAAGGGAATACACTGAGAACAGCACTTGAGAAGAAGGCTCACCACGCGCCTTCACCGGTCAGGATGAACGAGACCGATCTCGTGTCCCAGACCTTCGACGCGGCCTTGGCCAGTCTCGAAAACTCCAAGGCAG
>JAEXXS010000293.1 GCA_023451915.1 Pseudomonadota bacterium
CTGCGGTCACTGCGAATATTGCCTCAAAGGGCTGCCCAATCACTGTTTCAACATGCGCTTTTACGGATCAGCGATGCCGTTCCCGCATATTCAAGGCGCGTTCCGGGAACGGCTCGTCGCTCAGGCAAGCCAATGCGTGAAGGCCGATGGCCTCAGCGCTGGTGAAGCGGCAATGGCCGAACCGCTCGCGGTCACGCTGCATGCCACCCACCGCGCTAGCGAGATATTGGGCAAACGCGTGCTGGTGACCGGCTGCGGCCCCATAGGGACGCTTTCGATCCTGTCGGCCCGTCGTGCGGGCGCGGCTGAAATCATCGCGGCGGATATTTCCGGGCCAGCATTGGATTTCGCCCGCAAGGTTGGTGCGGATCGCACAATCAATCTTTCGCAGGACCCGGAAGGTCTGGCGGAATTCAGCCAGAACAAGGGCTCATTCGACATAATGTACGAGTGTTCCGGCGCGGCATCTGCCCTTGTGGCGGGCATTCACGCGCTTCGACCGCGCGGGATCATCGTACAGCTCGGAGTAGGCGGTGAGATGAACCTGCCAATCAACACGATAACGGCCAAAGAACTCGACCTGCGTGGTTCCTTCCGCTTTCACGAAGAATTCGCTCTCGCGGTGAAGCTGATGCAGGACGGATTGATCGACGTCAAACCACTCATCACGCAGACCCTGCCGCTTGCCGATGCGCTGAGGGCCTTCGATATCGCGTCAGATAAAACGCAATCGATGAAAACCCAGATTGCATTCAACTAAAAAATTTTAACAAAATGCGAGACAGGTTCTATCGCTTCGTGCTGACCGAACCGCTCCAGGAGGAGATATGAGCGTCCAACTCTTCGATCTGACAGGCAAACGCGCGCTTGTGACCGGCTCGTCACAAGGGATCGGCTATGCGTTGGCAAAGGGCCTCGCCGCCGCTGGAGCCGATGTTGTTCTCAACGGTCGCGATGCGGCAAAGCTGAAGGCCGCTGCCGAAAGCCTTGGGGTGAAGCACATGCTTGCCTTCGACGCGACGGACCATGAAGCCGTTCGCACGGCCATAGACCGGTTCGAGGCTGATATCGGCCCTGTCGACATTCTCGTCAACAATGCGGGCATGCAGCATCGTACGCCGCTTGAAGACTTCCCTGCCGATGCCTTTGAACGCTTGTTTAAAGCAAACGTGTCTAGCGTGTTCAATGTGGGACAGGCGGTCGCCCGACATATGATCCAGCGCGGCGCGGGCAAGATCATCAACATCGCGAGCGTCCAGACCGCCCTCGCAAGACCGGGCATCGCGCCCTACACCGCCACCAAAGGTGCCGTTGGCAATCTGACGAAAGGCATGGCCGCCGACTGGGCCAGATACGGATTGCAATGCAACGCCATAGCACCGGGATATTTCGATACGCCACTCAACGCCGCACTCGTTTCGGACCCTGCTTTTTCAAGCTGGCTTGAAAAACGCACGCCTGCGGGGCGCTGGGGCAAGGTGGATGAGCTCGTCGGCGCTTGCATTTTCCTTGCGTCGGACGCATCCTCCTTCGTCAATGGCCATGTGCTTTATGTCGATGGCGGCATCACCGCCTCCCTTTGAACAGCAACCATCAACGAAAAAAACCGCCTAGCGGAGAGCCTCGATGATCTGTGCGTCGAGGTTTTTAACGCTATAGCCCAAGCGGGACGGCGTCAGTCCGAGCCGCACCACAGAAAGATGCATGGACGGGACGATCATGACGGTTTGCCCGTCATGGCCGGACATCCAGAAAGCATCATCAGGAATGCCATCCTCGCCCGCTTTGGCCCCGCCGGCCTGCAACCAGACCTGCGCTGAACCGTAACGGCCATCCGAGGCCGCAGACGGTTTGCGCATGAACGACACGAAATCGGCAGGCAGAACCTGTCTTCCATCGAGCTTTCCGTCTCCCGCCAGAAACGCCCCGAAACGAGCCCAGTCTCTTGCGGTCGCGTACATATAGGACGATCCGACAAAGACGCCCGACGCGTCGGTTTCCAATATGGCGCTGCCCATGCCGAGCGGTTCGAACAAGGCAGTGCGCGGATAGGTCAGCGCCTCGTTGCGGTTATCGAAACTATCCATAAACAGCTCGGACAGAATATCCGCGGTGCCGCTCGAATAGTTGAACTTCGTTCCCGGCTCCGCTTCCAGCGGCAGCGAAGCGGCAAATCCCGCCATGTCCTTTTCCAGAAACAACATGCGGGTAACGTCTGCCACCGTGCCGTAATTCTCGTTAAACCGCAGCCCGCTTTCCATCGCCATCAGGTTGGCGATGGTAATCTTGGCGCGTTCGTCGTTCTGCCATTCCGGCAAAAGATTGCTTTTGCCCAAATCCATACGCTTTTCCGCCACGCGCATCCCAATCAACGTCGCCATGACGGATTTCGTCATTGACCAACCAAGCAGCGGCGTATTCGCATTGAAGCCGTCCCCATAGGTTTCGGCGATAAGCTGACCGTTGTGAATGACCGCAATGGCCCGCATGCCGGGACCTGCCAGTGCCTTATCCTCGATAACGCCCTGCACCTTGGCGGAAATCGCCATGTCCAGCGGCTGCGGCGACGCTTGCGCCACTTCATCGCGGACAACACTGCGGCCATCCGTCGATTGAATATTGGCGCATCCTTGACCGGGAAGAAACACCGCCTTGCTAGGGGCGAAAAAGCCGAAAATCCGGACTGTTACAGTGTGAGTCTCATTATCCACGGCGACATTGAGGAATTTCAACAACGGGTTTCCCGGTGCCTGCACATCGTCGGCGAGGACCGCATCGGCGGCTCGTTTGGCGATGAAGACATTCGAACACACGATTTTGGCCGCATAACCGGTACCAACCCGCAACAGCTCGGGTGGCTTGAAACCCAGCCATGTCGCCACGCCGACAAACAGCAGAACCGAACTGAGGAAAAACATAAAAAATCGCTTTAAAAACTTCGACATGAAATACCGTTTTTCTCTCAGAACAAACTCTGCCGGATGAGGGAAACATCCAAATCTCATCTTGTAGTATGTTTCTGCGAAACGGGATTGTAGTCAATTACCGTCCGGCAACTGACGACATAAAAAGGGGCGCTGCTGCGCCCCTGATTTTATCGATTGGAACTGGCCGGACCGTGCCACCGGCTGCTGTGATGTCGGTAATGCCCGCGATAGTAATCGCGCTTGTAGTGACGGTGCGATTGCCAGCGGTGATCGCGATAGTGACGACGATCGGACCGCCAATGGTCCCGTCTGTGGTAATGCCGCTTCTTCCAGTGCTTATTTGAATGGTAACCGCGATGATCGCGAACCTGTTCCACATTGGAGGTCACGCCGGGCTTTGCCAAATTGGCCACAGGTGCAGCGGAAGCTGCTCCGGCGCCCACCAACAAGCCAACGCCAACAATTCCTGCAATAAGTCCACTAAAGAGCTTCATTTTTCGTACTCCTCTTGATGGGAAGCATCATGAAACCTAGCGCATGAACTGAAAATGAACAGCTTCATCTTTTCAACGATCTGTGATCAACTTAAAAGACAAACAAAATATTCTTCAAGAAATTTTTATAGCGATAATAATTAGTCGTCGCCTGACGTTACCCTTGTTGCGCATCTTCCTCTTCTGTCTTGATGCAACTTCTGCGCGTTCATTTTTCCGCCGCCTTTATGCAATCATTTTCACACGCGCTTCACTGCATCAGCATTAAAGCGCACCCCGGCGTCATTATGCACCTAACACAAACGTCGGGGTTTCTCCTGTCTGGGTTTTACCGCTCCCCATATCAGGCTCACACGCATTTTTGGCATCAACGCGATGAACAATCCGGCGGCTCGTGCGTTAGTCCCCCGTTCCCAATGTAAAACGGAGGAAATCCCGATGGACTGGAATCGTGTTGAAGGCAACTGGAAGCAGGTCAAAGGTAAGATCCAGGAACAATGGGGCAAGCTGACGGACGACGATCTCGACCAGATCAGTGGTCGTCGCGAACAGCTTGAGGGCAAAATTCAGGAACGCTACGGCCTCGCCAAAGACAAGGCCAAATCCGAAATCGACGACTGGTATAATCAACAGCAATGGCTGTCCTGAAAGAAACCCCGCTGCGGCGGGGTTTTTTCTCGAGCTTCATTCCCCAATACGGACGCAACAGCGATCCGCGTTCCGCGCTTGAGCCGGCTCGACTTTCCCGATATTCAATGGCTCGACTATTCCGTAATCTGCCGCGCAGAGGTTTTAGATGTCGCGTAAACTGAATGTTGCTGCCTGTGCAATGGCGCTTTGTGCGCTCGCATCCTGCACGTCACCTTCAGCCAACGTCAATCCGCCCAAACCGCCGGTCGATCCGACGCCGATCATCGGCACTTGGTGCAGCAATAACGACAAGCGCTTCACGATTTCGCAGGAGCGCTTTGACAGCCGCGACATGCAGTGCACGGTCATGAAACTCGATAATTACAAGGGAACGTTTACGCTCAATCTGGTTTGCGATAGCGACCAGCAGCAGGCCAGCGAAAACGTGACGATCACACCGATTGGCGACGCCGTTGAGATCGTATTCCTGTCGAAAGGCGTTCGCCACACGCGGGCCAACCGCTGCGGCCCCGCCCCCTCCGCGCCTGTTGCCACCCCTGCACCGTCCGAGCCAAGCCCGCCCTCTCCGGTCGTGCAGTAACAGGTAGAAACACCCAATCGCACAATTGAGAAACCGAGGCTGCTCGGGATTCTGCGGTTGTCCGCTGTTTTGCGCGTGGCTTTGGCGCGTGCGGATGGTGCGGTCACGAGTTTCGCTCAGAAACAGGCAAAAATGTCGGAACGATCCTGAAATCAAAGCGTTAGGCCTATGGAACATTCAATGCAGAAAGGAGAACAGTTATGTTTAGAACCTCACTTCTGACCGCAGCGTGCGCACTTTTGATTGGTGCTCCGGCCCTCGCGCAGACGGCGGCTCCCACCGCGACAACGCCCGGTACGGATGCCCCCGCACAACAGGACATGCCTGTATCGACAAAGAATATGTTCGGTGCAGCGCCCTCGGCCGATAACAGCAAGATCGGCTTTGTCGAGCCTAAGGAAGGCGAAGTCCTCGTCTCGAGCTTCATTGGCCGCAGTGTTTATGAAAGCGCCGCCAATGACGCAAAATCCATCGGTAAGCTGAATGATCTTATCATCAGTTCTGACGGGTCGGTTGTTGCCGCCGTGATCGGCGTTGGCGGATTTCTTGGCGTCGGCGAAAAGGATGTGGCCGTTAGCCCCGACGTCTTGCAGCTAGCTACACGTAGCGACGGAGACACCTGGCTGGTTCTCAGTGCAACGAAGGATCAGTTGACCGCAGCGCCAACTTTTGACCGCTCCAAGGTCTTTACCAATGGTGTCGCCGATCCAAACGCAGCCAAGGAAAGCGAGGCTCCGGCAAGCGGTGAAACGAAAACCCCGGCAACGCCTGCCCCAGCTCAGTAAAGGCTGAACAAATAGCATTTATGGCCCCGATCTGTGATAGAATCGGGGCCATAACGATTCAGCGGGCCTCTTACGCGAAGACCCGAATTTTTATCCCAAAGAGCTCAATCGGAGGCGACGCCAATGAAGAAAGCTGTCCTCATCTGCATCGCAGCATTATCGGTGAGCGGCTTCGCTGCAATCAACCCCGTCGCAGCTGCAACTTCTCCCCAACAGCGCGCCGAGGAAGTGAAAGCTGTCATCGACGCAGTTTCCCGCGAACTTCCCAAGAACCCTATCAATACCGTCATGTATATCCGGGCGAATAATTTTGAGGTTCTGGCCGGAACCTGCACGGTGCGGGCGCATATCGTCTCTTCCAAAACCGCCGGGTCGGACGAAGCCGCCAAGATCAAGGTGCGCCTCAACCGGCAGCGTTGTGCGCGCTAAGGCCAAATCTCGAAAGCCCACCATGGTTTTCTGATAATATCGCGTAAAAACAAAAACTTGGAGCGTCTTCTTCCGCCTGACATTGCTTATTGTTAATGTTGCTTATATGGCGGATGAAACGCATCCGTGCGATAATATCAGCCATGAGAGCAAGAGCGCTGATAAAGACACGCCAGAGTGCCCTGATCGCGGTCAGGGTGTTGTGTCTTATTGTGCCAATTATCGTCGCCCTCGTCGCCCTTATGCTGGTTGCCCAATATGATGAGGACAGAAATATCGTGACAAATACCGGCGTTGCAGGCGCCACTGCACCAAACGGCAACTAAACGATTTTCGCGATGTGCGAAGGGATTCTATGTGCGAGCGTTTACAATACGCAGTGCCCCGTACACGCCGTGGTTTGGCGGCGAAAATGAGCGTCTGCCCCGCGCAAACGGGGCAAATCACTCAACCACCCAAAAATGATTTCCGTCCCTGATTAGTCGATCCAAA
>JAEXXS010000359.1 GCA_023451915.1 Pseudomonadota bacterium
CCATTGGAATATCAGGCTCAGATATAAATAGAGCGGCGGCTGGCCGGAACCAGCGCGCCGCTCTGTTCATGATAAGCTTTGTTTAAATGTCGAGTTCTTCCACGAAAGCGGCGCGATCCGTGATGAAACGGAAGCGGGCTTCCGGCTTGGTTCCCATCAGCTCATCGACGGTATTGCGGGTTTCATCGATATAGTCTTCATCCACCTGCACCCGCAGCAGCGTACGCTTTTTCGGGTCCATCGTGGTTTCTTTCAACTGCTCGGCGCGCATTTCGCCAAGACCTTTGAAGCGACCGATTTCAACCTTGCCCCGTCCGGTAAACATGGTGCGCAACAATTCGTCCTTATGGGCGTCATCGCGCGCATAAGCCGTTTTGCCGCCCTGGCTCAGGCGGTAAAGCGGCGGTACGGCCAGATAAAGATGGCCGTTGCGGATCAGTTCCGGCATTTCCTGATAGAAGAAAGTGATCAGCAAGGATGCGATATGCGCGCCGTCCACGTCAGCATCGGTCATGATGATCACGCGGTCATAACGCAGATCATCTTCGCGATAATTCTTCCGTGTGCCGCTGCCGAGCGCCTGAATGAGATCGGCAATCTGCTGGTTGGCGGTCAGCTTTTCACGGCCAGCACTGGCCACGTTCAGAATCTTGCCGCGTAGCGGCAGGATTGCCTGCGTGGCGCGATTTCGCGCCTGCTTGGCCGAACCGCCTGCCGAGTCACCTTCGACGATGAACAATTCCGCGCCCGCCGCCGCGTTCTGCGTACAATCGGCCAGCTTGCCGGGCAGGCGCAGCTTGCGTGTCGCACTTTTGCGGACGGTTTCCTTTTCCTGACGGCGGCGCAGGCGTTCTTCGGCCCGATCCACAACCCAGTCGAGCAGGCGTGAGGCCTCCTGCGGCGAGGCGGCAAGCCAGTGGTCGAACGGATCGCGGATCGCATTTTCCACGATGCGCTGCGCTTCCACCGTCGCAAGCTTGTCCTTGGTCTGGCCAACGAATTCCGGCTCGCGGATAAACACCGACAACATGCCCGCCGCCGACACCATGACGTCATCCGTCGTGATGATCGAAGCGCGCTTGTTATTGGTCAGTTCCGCATAGGCCTTGAGACCGCGCGTCAGCGCGATGCGAAGACCAGCCTCATGCGTGCCGCCATCGGCGGTCGGAATCGTATTACAATAGGAATGAACGAAGCCGTCGCCGCCATACCACGTGACCGCCCATTCGACCGCGCCATGTCCGCCTTGCTTTTCGGTCTTGCCAGCAAAAAGCTCGCGGGTGACCTGATGTTCCTTGCCGAGCGATGCCTGAAGATAATCCTTCAAACCGCCGGGGAAATGGAATACGGCCTTTTCGGGTGTTTCCTTTTTCGGGTCGAGCAGCGACGGATCACAGTTCCAGCGGATTTCTACACCGCCGAACAAATAGGCCTTCGACCGTGCCATGCGATAAAGCCGGTGCGGATCGAAATGCGCCGTCTTGCCGAAAATATCCGGATCTGGATGAAAACGAACACGCGTGCCGCGGCGATTGTGCACTTCGCCAGCGTCTTCCAGCCCGCCCTGCGGAATACCCCGCGAAAAGCGCTGGCGATAGAGGCGTCGGTTGCGCGCGACTTCCACTTCCAGCACGTCGGACAGCGCATTGACCACCGAAACGCCAACGCCGTGCAGGCCGCCCGAGGTTTCATAGGCCTTGCCATCGAACTTGCCGCCCGCGTGCAGCTTGGTCATGATGACTTCAAGCGTCGATTTTCCCGGCACCTGTGGGTGCTCATCAACCGGAATGCCGCGCCCATTATCGGAAACGGTTATGAAACCTTCGGCATCGAGGCTGACTTCGATGAAGTTTGCATGCCCTGCAACGGCTTCGTCCATCGAGTTATCGATGACTTCCGCAAACAGGTGATGCAGCGCCTTTTCATCGGTGCCGCCGATATACATGCCGGGGCGCAGACGTACCGGCTCCAGCCCTTCGAGAACGCGAATGGACGAGGCATTATAATCATCGCCGCCTGATGACACGGGCGGGGCCTTTGTCGCGACGGGCTTTGCAGCCTTTGGAGCAGGCGCGGAAGGCAACGGCGTCGCCACTGGTGGAGCGGCGGTCTTTTCACTACGCCGTTCCACCTGCCGTTCTCGGGCATTGTTCACCACTCTTGAAAAGAGATCGTTGCTGTCGTCCATCTTTGCCCGATAATCTCTCTGTCAGAATTTCAGGAAGGGCCATGCGGCTGGGGGTGCCGGCATGGACCGAAAATATACTGTCTGCGAATCATCTGAATGATGCCATGCGCAGCCATGAAAGGCGAATAAAGTTCGCCTTACGTTCCACTTTCGCACGGCTTTTTCAAAGGTTTTCGTGTGATGTCGTGTTGGTTTGCAACAGAAACAAGGCGAAAGTCAAACAAGCGGCGGTTCATTCGATAAATAAGGTGGAATCGCGGTGTTCATTCGCATAGCACTGCAGCTGCAAATTCGTGATGCCGGTAGCAACGAGCAATTTAGAGCGGATGAACAGGCATCCATAGAAAATGAGCGAGTGGGGAAATGCAGGGCAGCGGGACAGGCGGCGTGGAAGCGCATGTAAAAGGCATGGCCATTATGGTCGTCTCTGTGCTGATGCTGCCGCTGATGGACGCCATCGGCAAATGGCTGGCCATGATGGACAACATGCCGCCTGCAACCGTCACTTTCATGCGCTTTTTCGTACAAAGCTCGCTGATGCTTCTCATTTTGCTGGTTGCTGGCGGTGGCGTGGCGGCGCTTCGCACGCAGCATCTAACGGGAAACCTCATACGCGGGGTTCTGATGGGCTTTGGCGGCCTGTGCTTCTTCACAGCTGTCAAATATATGCCGCTTGCCGACGCCATGGCCGTATTCTTCGCGGAACCGCTCATTTTGACACTGCTTTCGGCGATCTTCCTCAAGGAAAAAGTCGGCTGGCGGCGGTTCAGCGCGGTCGGCATCGGCCTGATCGGGACGATGATCGTCATCCAGCCAAGCTTCGAGATTTTCGGCGCGGTGTCGCTGCTGCCCCTGGCGACGGCGGTGACATTCGCGATCTATCTGATCCTGAACCGCAAACTCGGCGCGAAGGAAAGCCCGCTTGTCATGCAGTTTTATGCTGGCATCGGCGGTTGGCTGATGGCAGGTTTTGCCATGCTCGTCGGTCCGTCCATGGGGTTCGCGGACCTCAGCTTCGGCCTGCCGCACGGTTTCCAGCCCTGGCTGCTCCTGCTTCTTCTGGGCACCATCGGTACGGTCAGCCACCTGATGGTCGTGCACGCTTTTAAACTGGCGCCAGCTTCCATGCTGGCCCCGTTTCAATATCTTGAAATCGTGAATGCGGTTCTGGTGGGGCTGATCGTCTTCGGCGATTTTCCGACACCGTCCAAATGGTTCGGCATCGCGATCATCGTCGGATCAGGCTTCTATGTCTTCATGCGCGAGCGCAAGCTGAAGGTCGAAGCCTGACGCTTACTTTATCGCCCGCGGGCCGAATACGTTCTCGAACGCCTTGCCAAGCGCCACGTCCATATCGCCCATGGTCACCGGCAAGCCGAGATCGACAAGGCTTGTGACGCCGTGTTCGGAAATGCCGCACGGCACGATGCCGCCGTAATGGCCGAGATTTGGCTCAACATTGATGGCGATGCCGTGAAAACTGACCCAGCGGCGCAGGCGAATGCCGATGGCGGCAATCTTGTCCTCGCACATATCGCCATTGGCAAGGCGCGGCTTTTCAGGGCGCATCACCCAGACGCCGACGCGATCTTCGCGGCGCTCACCCTTCACGTTGAATTCGGCAAGGCTTTCAATGATCCATTGTTCCAGTGCCGCCACAAAAGCGCGCACATCTTCGCGTCTGCGCTTCAGATCCAGCATCACATAGGCCACACGCTGGCCGGGGCCATGATAGGTATATTCGCCACCCCGGCCAGTGTTGAACACCGGCAGGCTGTCGGGCGTCAGCAGATCTTCCGCCCGCGCGCTCGTGCCCGCCGTATAAAGGGGAGGGTGCTCCACTAGCCAGACAAGTTCATTCGCCGTGCCTTCACGAATGGCCTGTACCCGCGCTTCCATAAAGGCAAGCGCTTCCTCGTAATCGGTGAGCCCATCCGCCACCAGCCACTCCACCGGCGGCGCATCAGAATCCACAGGCAGAAACTGCACGTTGAGCGTGTCACGTCGCGGTTTGGAGGAACTATCCATAAGTGAGGCAGAATTGGTCATAATGGCACCATATGGCGGTTTTCAGCGCCCGTTTCCAGATGTCAAAATGCCTCTGCTCTTCACTGAACCGCGAGCGGCACTTCC
>JAEXXS010000468.1 GCA_023451915.1 Pseudomonadota bacterium
GCGCGGATGCTTTGCATCCGGGTTACGGGTTTCTTTCGGAGAACGCGGAATTTGCACGTGCGGTCACCGATCTGGGATGTATTTTCGTTGGCCCAGATGCGGATACGATTGAGCGGATGGGCGATAAGGTAAATGCTCGTAGAGCAGCAATTGAAGCAGGCGTTCCTGTGGTGCCCGGGAGTGAGGGGCGTCTGGATGATCCCGAGGGCGCACTGAAACTGGGTAGGGAAATGGGTTATCCCGTCATGGTTAAAGCTGCTGCAGGCGGCGGCGGACGCGGCATTCGCGTTGTACGCAGTGACGAGGAACTCATCGCGGCCATCCCACAGGCTATGGCGGAAGCGCAGGCTGCGTTTGGAGACAATGGGCTTTATCTGGAAGTCTATATAGAGCATGCACGTCATATCGAGGTTCAAATTCTCGGCGACGGCGAAACAGTCGTCCATCTCTTCGAACGGGAATGTTCGCTGCAACGTCGAAGACAGAAGGTTTGGGAAGAAGCTCCAGCGGTAGCGCTTTCGGCGGAGTTGCGCTCTGAGCTATGCGCGTCGGCGGTACGATTAGCACGCACTGTCGGCTATCGTGGGGCTGGAACGATGGAATATCTTTACGATCCGCATCGCGAGGCTTTCTATTTCATCGAGATGAACACCCGCATTCAGGTTGAGCATCCGGTGACCGAGATGATCACTGGCGTTGATCTTGTGCGTGAAATGCTGCTGATTGCTGGTGGTGCAAAGCTCTCGATGCATCAAGAGGATATTCGATGCGACGGGCATGCGATTGAAGTTCGGATCAATGCGGAGGACACCGCTCGCAACTTCTTACCAAGCCCCGGTCCAATTGATCGGTTAGAATTTCCCGAAGGTGCTGGAATCCGCTTCGATACGGGCTTTTATGCAGGCAGCCGGGTTCCCCCTTACTATGACTCCCTCATTGGCAAGCTGATTGTCAAAGATAGTTCCCGCGCGCGAGCGATAGAGCGGTTGAAGGAAGCGCTTGAGCAGCTGGATATAGGTCCCATCGCAACGACGGCTCCACTCTATCGCACTCTTGCAAATAATAGTGATCTACTAAATGGCGAGATATCAACGCAATGGCTAGAAAAGTGGTTGTCTGAAGATAAGGACAGAGGTGCCGCTTGAAGTTGCTGATACTTGGTCTCGTATGCTGTCAATGGCACGATAGAGGTGAACCTATCTGTTTTTGACTTCCACATGATTTCAGCAAGGTTCCATTACTTGCCCAACTTGGCGCTTCCTGCAATGGAAGCGCTCGCGCAATTTTGGGGGCGAAAGGCGGGACCGCCCTGTGCGCGGGCCGAGCGGGTGTTTTTATTGTCGAAGTATTTTGTAGAATCCAACGTCGCTCGGTACCCTTAAAGATTGTGACTGACAATCAGGTGGTTGCGAAGGGCCGTCAGGAAATCCTGTACTGAAGCGCGCAACGGTTCGTTTCGCCGATGAAAGGCGACGATAGAGACCTCCGGCATATCGTCGATCGGCAATGAAACCAGTCCCTGCATAGCGTAATCCTGCGCAGTCATCGCATCCACGACACCGACACCACCGCATGCACGAACCAGACTGCAAACGGTTCCGCAGAACGGCACAACGCATACAGGATCATAGTTTAGTCCTTGAGCGGCAAAGGCTGTACGAATGGTGCCGCCCATGGGCGACCAGTCTGCATTGTAACAAACCAGCGGGTGTTTGGCGATAATCGCGCAGGTAAGTGACTTCAATCTAGCCAGCGGATGATCCGATTGAATGACTGCAACTAAAGGGGTCTGTCCGACAATATAGGAGTGAAATTCGGCCTTTGGCGGTAAAGCCATTTGTAAACCGATGTCAGCCTCCTCCTTGCGCAGGTCCTCTTCGGGTGTGTGAACCTTTAAGAGTAGGCGCTGTCTCCAGTTGCGATAACCCGCCTTAAGAAGCACCGGTCCGATAAAACTTTCAACGAGTGCTGGCGTTGCAGAAACCGCCACAGGGCGGGACGCGCGATGACGCAAGGTGGATAATTCAGAGCGCACAAGCGTGTGCGTCGTGAAAATTGGCATTGAGAGCGCAAAAAGCTCATTTGCCTCGCGTGTCGGTTCAAGACGATTGCCGGTACGATGAAAAAGCGAGAAGCCAAGCCTGCTCTCGAGGCGCTTCAATTGTCCGCTCACACTGGGTTGAGATATTCCCAGCAAACGCGCGGTTTCAATTGTCGTTCCAACGCGCATGAGCGTCCCGAACAGTTCCAGTTCACGCAAATCCATTATCAGCCTATTAATAAGAGATAGCAGATTTATTATTATCCTTAAGGGTGGTTGTTGTCTAATTTCTTTGTTGAAGAAGCGGCGGCTAAAAAAATAAGGGGATGCCGCTTCAAACACAGCAAATGGTGTAGGAGCACTTTCATGCTTTCCAGGCTCGGCCTAAAAGGCCTTTTTCTCGCCTCTGTCTTTTCGCTTTCCGCTCTCACGGCGCAAGCTGATCCACTGCGTGTCGCTATCGGTTTTGATCCCATCACACTTGATCCGATTGCAACCAGTGACAATGGTTCGATCTGGACTCAGCTGCTCATTTTCGACACGCTCGTTCGTCCGGACAAAACCGGCGAAAAGCTTGAGCCTGGCCTTGCAGAAAGCTGGACCGTTTCTCCAGATGGGTTGACACTGAACTTCAAGTTACGGGATGCCAAGTTTTCTGACGGTACGCCGGTGACTGCCGAAGACGTGAAATTCTCTATCGAACGTGCTGCTTCCAAGGAATCAGGATGGGGCCGCTTCTATCGTCCGATCACAGGCTTTGAGATCGTCGGTCCGCATGAAATCACGATGAAGCTCGCCGAACCCTTTACGCCGGCCTTTAATAATCTGGGTCTTTTTGCCGCTGCGATTCTGCCGAAGGCGCAGGTGGAAGCCAAGGGAGCAGCGTTTTTTGATGCGCCCGTTGGATCAGGTCCTTTCATGCTGAAGTCCTGGGTGCGGGGCTCGAAGGTAGAACTGGCTAAAAATCCGCATTACTGGCAGCAGGGCAAGCCTTTCGTTGACGAGGCGCGTCTCGATGTCGTCACCGAACCGTCTGCACGCGCCATCAAACTTGAGGCGGGCGAAGTCGATGTGGCCCTTGATCCGCCCGTCAATCAGCTAAAGGAGCTTGGCAATAAGGAAGGTATCAGTGTTGGCCAGACCATCCCTTATCGCGCCGACTTCGTGCAGCTCAACACCACACGCAAACCCTTTGATGATGAACGTGTTCGTCAAGCACTTAACTATGCGGTTGACAAGAATGCATTGGTACAGGGCGTGCTTTATGGCGCTGGCAAGCCAGCTTCATCAGCCATGCCTGTCATGGCCTATGCCGATGCGAATCTGGCGCCTTATCCTTATGACCTGGCCAAGGCAAAGGCGCTTTTGACTGATGCGGGCTACGCCGACGGCTTTGAGGCCCAGCTTGTGGTCGACTCAGGTGCTGCAACCAGCCGCAATGCAGCCATTGCACTTCAGGCGATGCTGCAACAAATTGGTGTCAAGCTTAAGGTGCAGATGCTGGAAGGCGGTACCCAGTGGGAAACGACCAAAGCGGGCAATTACGATATGTCGGTGTCCTACACCACCTCCGACACAATTGACCCCGATCAGATCATCGGTTTTGTCGCCGTTAATCCGGAACGCGCGAATGCCTACCACACCCATTGGAAGAATGATCGTCTCAACGAGCTTTACGCGGAAGAGCGAAAGACCGTTGATGGGGAAAAGCGTGGTGCGATGTTTAAGGAAATGATCGGTATCCTGCATGACGGCGCACCGTATATTTTCCTCTATCATCCCGCGACAGCCTGGGCGGTGCGCAGCAACGTGAAGGGCTTTGAAGTGCTTCCCACTTCAAACTTCCGCCTTGAGGATGTGAAACTCGAAAAATGAGGTGAGCCATCGCCTCGCGATTCAGCGCCTGCTGCCCGATTAAGGATAACAGGCGCGAATCCCGCTGCCACGAGTGCGGCATTTTCCAGAGCTATGCGGCCGGTCAACTCCGTAAGGCACGACATTCTTAATGAAGTGAGCCATCGCCTTTTCGAACGATACTTTCGAAGTCCGAGCGGTACGCCAAAATCGAACGCCAGCGAACGCAATGATTTTTTCCATTCTCAAACGTCTGCTGATGCTGATCCCGGTTCTGCTGGGAATTACACTGATCAGTTTTCTGCTTCTGCAGATCGTGCCGGGCGATCCGGCATCCCATGCGATGGGAACCCGCGCCAGCCCTGAAGAATTGCAGGCCATGCGTGAACTCTGGGGACTCGATAAGCCGTTATGGGTCCAGTACATCTATTTTCTGCGTGATTGCCTGACCGGGAGTTTCGGGGTTTCGATCTTCCACAAGCAGCCAATCATCGCTCTGGTGGTGGAGCGATTGCCCTTCACATTAGCAATCGTGGCTTATTCAACCATTATCGCCCTTCTGATCGCCCTACCGTTCGCCATTGTCGCCGCCATTTATCGCGGTCGGTTCATCGACAACGCCATCCGTCAGCTGTTTGTGGCGCTTATTGCCATGCCGCCGTTCTGGCTTTGCTATATGCTGATTATCTGGCTAGCGCTTGGCATGGGCTGGTTCGCTACCGGTGGTGTCGGCACTGGCTTCTGGATCAACATAAACCGGCTTTTCCTGCCCTCTCTGGTTGTCGGTCTTTCAACCGCAGCCCTCATACAGCAGAGTCTGCGCGCCGCGCTCATAGACACGATGAAGGCCGATTATATCGACACGGCCCGCGCAAAAGGTCTTCGCCGTCCGGAAATCTTTCTGCGCCATGTGCTCCCAAACAGCCTTATCTCAACAATATCCATCATCGGCGTGCGGGTAAGCTGGATAGTCGGCGGCACCGTCGTGGTCGAGAAAATCTTCTCTGTACCCGGTCTTGGAAGCCTGTTGATCGATGCCATCGTTTCGCGCGATCTGCCCGTCATCCGTGGCCTGACCGTCTTCTTCGCAATCATGGTTGTGATTGTAAATCTGATTACCGACATCTGCTACGCGCTGGCTGATCCACGCGTCAGGATGGAGTAGACCATGTCCATTCCCGGCAAACTTCTGCACACCTGGTCCGGTGCAATTGGCCTGCTCATGCTGCTGATCACACTGGCGGCTACGATCTTGACGCCGATACTATCACCTTACGATCCCTTCGCGCTCGATTTTGCGGGCGCGATGCACCCGCCGTCTGCACTGCACTGGTTCGGCACCGATAATTTCGGGCGCGATATTTTTACACGCATTCTGGCGGGCGCCGTATACGATCTACGTCTGGCGCTGATCTGTGTCTTCGGTCCCATGATCATGGGTGTCATGATCGGTCTGGTCGCAGGTTACTTCGGTGGGATTGTCGATGCGGTGCTGATGCGTATCACCGATATCGTCTGGGCTTTTCCATTCTATGTCCTCATCCTGGCTATAGTCGGGGTACTTGGGCCCAGTGAAACCAATCTTTATATCGCCTTCTTCATCGTTAACTGGATTGGCTATGCGCGCATTGTGCGTGGTGAAACACTGCTTGTGTCGCGGCTGGAATACATCGACGCAACACGCGTTTTGCGATTTGGCAAATTGCGCGTGATGCTGCGCCACATCATGCCCAATGTCGTTACCCCCGCGATCATCTATTCAATGTCCGATGTTGTGCTCACCGTGCAGGCCGTCGCCGCCATGTCCTTTTTCGGTCTCGGCGTGCAGCCTCCCGCCCCGGAATGGGGCCTGCTGATCGTCGAAAGCATCGATTATATGCGCGAGGCGCCCTGGATGACCATTTTTCCTGGCCTCGCCATCGTTTGGATCGGCATCGCGTTTTCGCTGCTTGGTGAAGGTCTGTCCACCACGCTGAAACCGAAGGGGTAAGTCATGAGCCTTCTTTCCGTTCGCGACCTCATGACCGAGTTTGGCAGCCCGTCGGGTGTCGTTCGTGCTGTCGATGGCGTCAGCTTTGATGTCAATCCCGGTGAAATTTTTGGAATTGTTGGCGAATCCGGCTGCGGCAAGTCAGCTACCTGTCGCTCGATCCTGCGCCTTTTTGGTGGCGCCGCTGCACGGGTCAGCGGGGGTCAGATACTGCTCGACGGCGTCGGCGATCTAGTTCAAATGAAGGAAAGAGAGCTCTCAAGGATCCGCGGAAGCGATGTCGCCTTCATTTTTCAGGATCCGCTGACGGCGCTTAATCCGACCATGCGTGTCGGCACGCAGATCAGTGAAGTCATACGCCGCCACAGAAAAGTCAGCAAAAAGCAAGCCCGGGAAGCAGCGCTGCAATTGCTGCGGGATGTCCATGTAACGTCGCCGGAACGCCGACTTGACGCCTATCCGCACGAACTTTCAGGAGGCTTGCGCCAGCGGGTCGTTATCGCGATGGCACTCGCGTTGCGCCCGCGTCTCATCATAGCCGATGAGCCTACCACTGCGCTCGATGTTACCGTACAGGATCAGATATTGCGGCTCCTCAAAGAACGTCGAGACAGCCTTGGTGCCTCAATCATCCTCGTCACCCACGATCTTGGAGTCGTCTCCCAGATATGCGACCGTATGGCGGTGATGTATGCCGGGCGTATGGTGGAAACGGGCACGGTGCGAGACGTCCTAGACAAGCCTTCGCACCCCTATACGAAAGCGCTGCTAGCCGCTCTTCCGAGTCAGGCCGCTCGCGATCAGGAACTCGTCCCCATTCAGGGAGCACCTCCGGGGCTCGTCAATCCGCCTGATGGTTGCCGCTTTGCGCCACGCTGTTTTCGTGCCCAACCCCGGTGCGTGATCGGACGCCCGCCAGCGCTGGAGTTACGTGGCAGCTCATCCTTCGGTCATCTCGATGCCTGCATTTTGAATGAGGTTGCCAATGTCAGTGCTTGATTTCCGAAAGATCGAAAAGAAGTTTCCTGTCAGGCGCAGCCTTCGTGATGTCATTGCCAACCGTCCACCGGTCCATCTGCACGCGGTACGTGGCGTGGATCTTAGTATCAAGCAGGGTGAAATACTCGGCATTGTCGGAGAATCCGGATGTGGCAAGAGCACACTCGCACGCATTGGTGTCGGACTGCAGCCAAGTAGCGCTGGGGAGGTGGTGTTCAATGGCAACCGGCTTGAGGGACCGGACCGTGATGGCCGTCTGCAGATGGTCTTTCAGGATCCCTATTCCTCGCTCAATCCGCGTATGACAATTGGCGCGCAGCTGGAAGAAGTGATCACCCATTATCACCGCGATATTCCTGCTAGCGATCGTAGGCAGCGGGCGCTTGACGTGCTCAGTGAAGTCAATCTGGTAGCCGAAACGGCGCTGAAATTTCCGCATGCCCTGTCGGGGGGACAAAGACAACGCGTTTCGGTGGCGCGGGCACTATGCGCCAATCCCCAGGTTTTGTTTGCCGATGAACCGGTCTCGGCCCTTGACGCCTCTGTTCAGGCGCAGATCATCAATCTTATGAAACGGCTCAACAAAGATAAGGGTTTGACCATAGTCTT
This sequence comes from Pseudomonadota bacterium, assembly GCA_023451915.1. The sequence goes on from JAEXXS010000468.1 coordinate 7,494, forward strand.
TATTTCACACGACATGAATGTGATCCGTTATCTGTGTGATCGCGTCGCTGTCATGTATCTGGGCGAGATCGTTGAATTGCAAGACAGTGCCGCCCTGTTTGCTTCGCCCCGGCATCCTTATACAAAGGCTTTGATTGCGGCTGTGCCCGATGTGCGCCGTCCGCAGGCAACAGGCGAGCCGATCATTGGTGAGATACCTGATCCCTTTGCCGTGCAGCTTGGTTGCCGCTTTGCGCCGCGTTGCCCGATTGCCGAAGACATTTGCCACCAAAGCCAGCCCATGCAGCATCTTGTCAATGGCGGGCTGGTCCGCTGCTGGAAAGCTGAGCGCGTCTAAATCGTGAACGTTCTGATAGAAAGATCATCCAGTGTTCTTCGAAGATAATTCTGACTGGTCCCGTCGCTGTGAAATCATTACCAGCCGTTTGACCAACACATTCACCGACCGCGGCCTGCGGCCCGACAATTTTGGTTTTGTCGCATTGCGTCAAAAAGGGGCAGGTGAAAAACCGGATGGGTTCTCTTATCGTGGCGACTGGCGCTGCTATCCCTGCAGTCTGGTCAAGGCGTTTCATCTGGTCCATGTGCTCAATGCTATTGACCAAGGCAATGTCGCCGATCATGAAGAACTGTCACGCGCCATGCGTGACATGATCTTGTGGTCATCCAACACCGGAACCAATTATGTCATCGACATTATCACCGACACGACCGGCGATACCATGCTGGAGGGCTCCCGGTTCGACGAATGGCGGGAAAAGCGCGAGCGCCTCAATGGCTTCATTTCCGAACTTGGCTGGCCGGAGTTTGAGGGTTGTAATATCACGCAGAAGCTGATGGATGATGTGCGCTATGGGCGTGAGGCTCAATATGCTGGGCCTGGGGGAGAAAACTTGAACGCGCTGACGCCACTTGCCGCAGCACGTCTGTTCAACGCACTTTTCTCCGGTCAGCTTCCGCTCTCAGCCGGTTCTGAACACAGGGCAAAACAGATCCTGCTACGCGACCGCAATAGTGCTGAAGCCACACAGCCCCATTTTCAGGTTACTGAATTTCTTGGCGGAGGTATTCCTGCCGATGCGCAGATATGGAGCAAAGCGGGGAAGAATACCTGGACCGGTGATCCCAAAGCATCCTATTATAAACACGACCTGATCCGAATTGCCGTCACCGGAAAGTCTCCTGTCATCATCTGCCTGATGACACAGGGTAAAGAAATCTGCGAAGAATTTCCGGAGGCATTTCCAGAGATTGGAAAGCTGTTTTTCGAAATCCTCATCAACGATTGACAGCCTCGACAATCAGGAGGAAAAATTTTTCACAGGATATTGCTATGCCTAAAAAAGCGAACAGTTTAGCTCAATGGAATCTTCGTTCGCGAAGACGAGGCGAATATTTCTGTATTTGACCGCGGCTTCCTCTTTGCCGATGCTTTCTACGAAGTCGTGTCAGTCATTGATGGCAAATTTCTGGATTTTGACGGGTATGCAGGCGATTGGATCGCTCACTTTCCGAACTGCGCATGCGTCCACCCCTTCACCGCCAGCTGCTTGTGATATTTTGCCGAGGCACGAAAAACCGCCATTCAGAAGGGATTTGGGTCGGGCGAGATATCCAAAACCGTTTGACAAAGTATCTTATGCTCGAGACTAGTGGCCGGCACTGTTGAGTGCGTCTTGAATGAGCCGCAGTGGGCCGCATTTCTCCGGTCGTCGCAGTCCAGTTGCACTCAAGTAAAGCTCCAGCTGTAGCCACCCGCTTGGCGAGACACGCGGCCTGCGGAAGATGCTGGGAAATGTGAGCTGAACCAGAGCGTATCGTGATCTGCCGCATAATTGAGAGCCCATAGCCGAGACTGCAGCGACTGATCGGGATCGGGGTCGAACACCGACATCAGTTCGGGCCTAAAGACCTGGATTGGATGGTGCAGAATATCGCCAGCGAAGAGAGCTT
>JAEXXS010000478.1 GCA_023451915.1 Pseudomonadota bacterium
GATCCGTCGCGGATGCATGTCCTCGACCACAAAGGCGACGACTTCAATGTGCGCGGGCCGCTGAATATTGCGCGCCCGGTGCAAGGCTGGCCGGTGATTGTGCAGGCAGGCCAGTCGGAGCCGGGAAGGCAGCTGGCCGCTGAGACGGCTGAAGTTGTCTTCTGCGCGCCGCGCGGCTTGTCCGATGCCAAGAAACTTTATGCCGATTTGAAGAGCCGCGTTGCAGCCGCCGGGCGAAATCCGGATCACCTCAAAATATTGCCAGCCGCCTTCGTTGTGATCGGTGAGACGATTGAAGATGCAAAGGAAAAGCGGGCAAAGCTCGACAGTCTTGTGCATTACGATAGCGCGATAGCCTCGCTCTCAATTGCCATCGGGCACGATGTTTCCGGCCTCGACCCGGATTCCTATCTGCCGGAACTGCCCGATACCAATGCCAGCAAGTCCAGCCAGGAACAGGTGTTGAAGCTGGCACGCGAAGAAAACCTGACGGTCCGCCAGCTGGCCCAACGCTATGGCGGCTATTCGGGTCTGGCTTTTGTGGGTACGGCGGAAAGTGTCGCCGACGAGATGCAGCAATGGCTGGACGAGGCCGGTTGCGACGGCTTTACGGTGGTGTTTCCATTCGTGCCGCAAGGGCTGGACGATGTGGTGGAAAAGCTGGTGCCGGAATTGCAGCGGCGCAATATTTTCCGCAGCGAGTATCAGGGTTCTACCCTGCGCGATCATCTTAGATTGCCGCGGCCACGGAACCGGTTTTTCGACTGAAAAACTTGAAGTGATAACACCGCAGCCGGGCAGTTCTGATCGGTTGCGGTTTTTTGGATCGAGGGCTCAGATCAGTTGGCTGCGGCAAAGACGCTGTAGCAATTGCGCCCCTTGCCTTTGGCTTCATAGAGCGCGATATCGGCATTGCGCGCCAGATCCTGGGGCGTAAGACCATCGCGTGGCGCAACGACGGCACCGATACTGGCAGAAATATCCAGCGCGATGCCACGAATGATGAAGGGTTCGCGGAAGGCGTCCACGATCCTTGCTGCAACGGTTTCAATGTCGTCTGGGCTGTTCAATGCGGGCAGTATGACCGCGAATTCGTCGCCGCCGACCCGCACCGGCAGGTCGCCGGCTCCAAGCGCGGAACGAAGACGCCGCGCGGCCTCAATCAGCAGTGCGTCCCCCATAATATGTCCATGCGTATCGTTCACGGCCTTGAAACGGTCGAGGTCGATCAGCAGAGCGCCGACCGATTTGCCGTTCTTCAATGCATCCTCGATCATGGGAACGCCAATTTCCTTGAGCGCGCCGCGATTATAGAGTTTTGTCAGCCGGTCTGTCAGCGCCAGACGTTTGAGGGCAAGGGAATCGTCATTGAGAAACTTGTTGGTCTTTTGCAGGCGCAGGAGGCCGCTTGCGATACTGGCAAAATCTTCGAGCTTGGCCAGTTCGCTTTCGGAAATCTGCCGGGGTTTGTTGTCGAGAATGCAAAGCGAGCCAACCGTCAGCCCTGCATCCACGGAAACCGGCGCACCGGCATAGAAGCGGAAAAGCGGTTCGCCGGTGACATAGGGCATGGTGCAGAAAAAATGGTCTTCAACCATGTCTTCGACCACAAAGCTTTTGCCGCTTTCTACGACGAATGTGCATGCGGTCATCTCGCGCGGACAGCTATCCACCTGCTGTCCTGCACTGGCCGCAACGCGCTGCCAGTCCTGATCGATGATGTTGAGCGCAGAGGTGCTCGCGCCAAAGGCATCCTTGACGAGACCGACCAGCGTGTCGAGTTCAGGCAAGCCGATACTCGAAAGAGAGACAAGGCTGCGGACGCTTTCAAGCCGTTCGACTTCATTGGCCGGAATGGAAAAGCTTCGTTCCGACTTTGTGAAGCCTCGGGCGCCTGTATTCATCATCGTCACCATTATGCATATCTCATCCCGCTCAGATCATAGATAGGGAATACGACAGCAACAGCAAGCAAAGCCTGCTCAAGGTGGCGAAGTTTGAACAAATTTCGCGCTGTGCTTACGCGGCCTCGATATCGCGAACCGGCGGATTGCCGTAAAGACGGCTATATTCGCGGCTGAACTGCGAAGGGCTTTGATAACCCACGCGATGACCCGCTGTGCCCGCATCCAGTCTTTCCACCAGCATCAGCCGGCGCGCTTCGCTGAGCCGCAGCTGCTTTTGATACTGTATCGGCGTCATGGCCGTGATCGACTTGAAATGGTGGTGAAACGACGAGGGGCTCATATTAACCTGTTCGGCGAGCTGCTCGATGCGCAGGGGCCGTGCATAATGCTGCCGCAACCACCCAATGGCGCGCGCAATCCGGTTGGCCTGACTGTCTACCGTGGCGATATTGATCAGGCGGTCGCCGCTTGGACCTGTCAGCAGACGATAGAGAATTTCCTGTTCGATCAGCGGCGCCATTACCGGAATATCCTCCGGGTTGTCGAGAAGACGTAAAAGCCGGATCACCGCATCCACCAATCCTGCTGGGGCCGTGTTGACGCTGATGCCCCACTGGTTTTCCGATTGGGAAATGCCCCTGCGGATGTCACTGCGGCCAAGCAGATCGACCAGTTTTTCACTGTCGATGGCGAGCGACAGGCAAAGATGCGGCGCTTCCGCGCTGGCTTCGACCACGCGCCATGTAACGGGCAGGTCGAGCGAGGTGACCAGATATTCTCCTCGTGCATAGTTGATCGTGGCCGACCCGAGGCGAAGCGACTTCGCGCCTTGAAGAACCATGGCGAGACATGGGCGATAGCTGCTGTGGCAGGGAACACTGGGCGTCGAGCGTCTGCTTAAAGAGAGCCCGTCGATCGCAGTTTTGCATTCGCCATCGGTTTCGATGAAGCGCTTGGCGAGCGACGCCAGCTCCCTATATGCATCGACGGGTAAGTTCATGGGCACCTCGGTTTGTCAACGATCGGGCATGGCCCTCATTATCCAGTTCGGAAATCGAAACCAAGAGGCAGGGCAGGTCATGCAGGGCAGATTTGCAGGATTATGCAAGAAGCTTGCAGGATCGGTCTACCCTCTTTTCTCGGGTTCAAGGCATAGTCCATCATCTCATCCTTCCCCAATTTTCCTCTGAAAAACGGAGTTTATTATGGCTATTGCAAGAGGTTATGCTGCAACCGACGCGGATCAGCCGCTCGCCCCGTTCACGTTTGAACGCCGTGAACCCAATGCCGACGATGTGGTGATCTCGATCCAGTATTGCGGTGTGTGTCATTCCGACATTCACACGGTTCGCAACGAATGGAAAAACGCCGTTTATCCCATCGTTCCCGGCCATGAAATTGCGGGCGTCGTCACGGCTGTCGGCGACAAGGTGACCAAGTTCAAGGTTGGCGACAAGGTCGGCGTCGGCTGCTTCGTGGATTCCTGCGTGGGTTGTGCAGCGCGCGACGTTGATAATGAGCAATATCTGCCGGGCCTGATCCAGACCTATAATTGCGACGACGCCGAAGGAAAGGCACGCACGCAGGGAGGCTATTCCGACCAGATCGTCGTCAAGGAAGGCTATGTGCTTTCCATTCCGGACAATCTCCCGCTCAATGCCTCGGCACCGCTGCTTTGCGCTGGCATCACGCTTTATTCGCCGCTGCGCCACTGGAATGCCGGTCCCGGCAAGCGCGTCGCCATCGTCGGCATGGGCGGGCTTGGCCATATGGGCGTCAAGCTTGCCAATGCGATGGGCGCGCATGTCACGGTGCTCAGCCAGTCGCTGTCGAAAAAGGATGACGGCCTCAAGCTGGGAGCGAAGGAATATTACGCCACCAGCGATGCTTCAACTTTCGAAAAGCTGGCGGGCAGCTTCGATCTGATCATCTGCACGGTTGGCGTCGCCATCGACTGGAATGCCTATCTGGGTCTGCTCAAGGTCAATGGAACCATGGTCGTCGTCGGCGCACCGGAACATATGGTGCCGGTCCATGCCTTCTCGCTCATCCCCGGTCGCAAGAGCCTTTCCGGTTCGATGATCGGTTCGATCAAGGAAACCCAGGAAATGCTGGATTTCTGCGGCAAACACAACATCGTCTCGGAAATCGAGATGATCAATATTCAGGATATCAACGAGGCTTACGAGCGCGTTCTGAAAAGCGACGTGCGCTATCGCTTCGTGATCGATATGGCTTCGCTGGCAGC
>JAEXXS010000488.1 GCA_023451915.1 Pseudomonadota bacterium
TGGCGAAAAACGCCATTCTCGACGCGCGCCGCAATGGCTGGAAGATCATTCCGCGCTGCAGCTTCATGCATGCGCAGGCGACGCGCCACCCCGACTGGTCGGATGTGATTACCAACGGCTGATACAAACCAACAAAAACACCGGCCAGAACTATCTGCCGGTGTTTCCGCCTCATAATCGGGTCGGCGAACGATCAGGCTTTCGGCAGTTCCTGAATACGGCTGGCGAGGCTTTTGCAAACGGCCTTGCCGTTCTTCCCGCCTTTGCTGTCCGCCGCCGTTGCTGCCGCTTGCAGAATGCCGTGGATAGGCGAATCGGGACCTTCCTTTTCGGCGGTTGCAGCAACCATGCGGGCAGCAAGCTTTGCCATTTCTTCGCGAAGCACCGCATTCTGGCGCAAAATCTCCGCCTGATCCTGATCGGACAGCGCATGAGCCACCGCACCGCTGCGCGAAAAGCGTTCCAGCTTTTCCTGCGCATCGGACAATTCGGAAATCAGCTTTTCCAGCTTCTGCTGCAAATCGCTGCTCCGGCGTTTCTCGCTCTTCAATTCGGTCTGCGCCGAGGTGAGCTGCGTTGAAAGCTCGTTATAGCGGGCAGTTGCTTCCTTACGATCACGGCGCATTTCGGTTATCTCGCTCGACAAGCGGCCACGTTCAGCCTCATGAGCGCTTATCTCGATACGCAGCGTATCCGCAAGCCCTTCCAGCGCAGTGTAATGGCTTTGAATGCGTTCAAGCTCGGCTTGCAGGATTTCTGACTTTTCAGACGCCGTCTCCCGCGACGACCTGGCCTCCGCCAGCGTCTGATCCTGTTCCGCCAGTTTCTTTTCGATGGCGGACTGGCTTTCCTCGAGCAACGGAATGCGCTTCAGCTCTTCATATTGACGGCCAAGTGTGACCGCCTGTTCGGCAGCCTTCTGGCGTTCCCGCTTCAACTGCTGCTCCAGCTTGCTGATCGCCATGGCGAATTCGGCGCGCAACCCGTCCTTGTCGGCGCGGATTTCCGCAAGCGTGATCGGCAGCTCGGCCTGAACCTGTCGTCGCGCCAGAAAGAAAGCGCGCCGCCAGACCGAGGGCCCGAGCAGGATCAGGACGAAAACCGTCACAAGAACGCCAAGCAGGAAGAAAAGTGCCGACTGGATCAAGGTTTCACACGAGGTTGAGCTTTTTGCAGCCAAACAGAACCATCAAGCGATGGTAGCGCATAGGTCTGGAATGCGCAAAAGGCTTTCTTGCACCGAAACATTCCGGGTGCAGAACAGCCTTCGCGCAACCAGCAAATCACGACGACTTAGAACGGATTCCAGGTCGGGGCAGCGGAAACCTTCAGATAGCCGATATTCACGCCAAGCCTTGCACCGACGCCGGTGCGGATCGGGACGAGCATGATGTTCTGGCGCTTCAGCACGTTGAACCCGACGCCTGCAACCACATAAGCCGAACCGGCAACGCCCGCATAGCGGCCATAGAGGTTCTGGATATCGTCCAGATTATAGACGAGCATCATGACGCGTGAGCCCTGCCCGCCGAAATCCCAGCCGAGGGATGGGCCCTGCCAGTAAGTCTTATGGTCACCGGCATTCTTCGTATAAAGCGTGCCTTCGCCATAGGTCAGGCCGCCAATGAAAGCGCCGGAGCCTTCCTCGCCAAGAACATAGCCGTTCGGCAGGCCGAAGCTCTGGAACGCTTTCTCGACGGCGCTGGCAAGTCCGCCCGAAGCCGAGCCGAAGAACCGATGACCGGAATCGACGATTTCCTCCGCGGAGTAGGTGTTCTGCGCCCGTGCCTGATGCGGCAGAGCGAGGATGGAGACAATCAGCGCCGCAAGAAACGCGAGAAAATACGCCGCGTTGCGGAAACTGGTTTGCGACAGGGATGGTATGGCCATATTTAATTCCTTCTGGCTACCGCTTCTCTGTCTGACGCCCTGTTAAAAGCATGACGCCGCCTCTTCCGGGCTTTCGCGTCGAATCGCGCCTATTCTACGCGCGAATTTATTGTCCAAACCTTTATGCGCTGAAATTGGCGTTACAAAGGCGAAAACCGCGTGCCTCGTCGATAAACAGATTTGTCCGCGCGATCTCAAAAAAGACTGCTTTGTTGCGGCTTTCCAGTGTGGCGTGTATCCAGTTAAACCGACATTCAGGGCGATTCGCCCATCTTCATGCCGCGTGTGAATCGACAGGTTTTACGGGCGGTTTCGTTAACCGATCAGGACGCGACCGTCCGGCCGAAGCGCCGCGGACCGGGTCCATCCGCGTTCCGGAGAAAGCGCCATGCCACTACCCGTTACCCTTTCCGCACTCGATCTTGGTGCGCTTCTGTGCAGCCGGATCTGTCACGACATCATCTCGCCCGTCGGCGCGATCAATAACGGTCTTGAACTGCTGGAAGAAGGCGGCGCGGATGAAGATGCGATGGCGCTGATCAAGTCGAGCGCGCGCAATGCCTCGGCCCGCCTCCAGTTTGCCCGCATCGCCTTCGGCGCTGCCGGTTCGGCTGGCGTGCAGATCGACACGGGCGACGCTCAGACCGTCGCCACCGAATATTTTAAGAACGAGAAGCCGGAACTGACCTGGGAAGGCACCCGCGTGCTTCTGCCCAAGAATAAGGTCAAGCTGCTGCTCAACATGCTTCTGATCGCCAATGGCGCGATCCCGCGTGGCGGCTCGCTGGCTGTGCGTCTGGAAGGCGGCGATACGGAACCGCGCTTTGTCATCACGGTAAAGGGCCGCATGCTGCGCGTTCCGCCAAAGTTCCTGGAACTGCATTCCGGCGCCACCCCGGAAGAGCCGATCGATGCGCATTCCGTGCAGCCTTATTATACGCTGCTGCTCGCCGAAGAAGCCGGCATGACGATTTCCATTCACGCGACGGCAGAAGATATCGTATTCTCCGCCGAATAATTGACGTTGGGCGCGCGGGTCCGCCCGCGCTCCCTGCTCACATGATCACAGCGGGCAATTCGTGTCGCTGTAAGGTGTTTCGGCAGCTGTCGTTGCCGTTCTGGGGGAAAGTCGATGGGAGACGAACCGATCGCCGGTTATTGCCTGCTGGTTGACGATTCATCCGTCATACGCAAGGTCGCGCGCCGTATCCTGTCCGATTCCATCGCAGAATTTGCCGAAGTCTCCACCGGCCATGACGCGCTCGACAGTTGCGCCTCGCGCATGCCCGATATCATTCTTCTCGATTTCGACCTGCCGGATATGACGGCCCTCGACGTCATCCCCGAACTGCGCGCCCTGCCCGATGGCCAGCATCCGCGTATTATCATTTGCCTCTATGAACTCGACGTCACGCGCATCATGCGCGCCAAACGCTCCGGCGCGGACGGCTATATATTAAAGCCCTTCGACCGCGCCTATCTCACGGAACAATTCGCTGTTCTGATGAATTCCGAGCCGCAGAAGCGCCCTCGCCTGGCGTGATACGCCGCGGCAAGCAAAGCGCAGAATCGACAAGTTCCGGTATTCTGGCCAAGTGCGTGCAAACCAAATATCTTTCATAAGAGCACGCTGTAAAGTGTCACCGGTTGTCAAGCTTCATATCTACAATGATAATTCACCGGTCATCATTGTGGAGAGTTCAATATGCCTTGGCCTGCAGATTTATGGAATCTTTCGGCCGCTGATTTTCCTAGCCAACCCATCGCGCCCACTTCCAGACGCCACTCAGTGGCAGATTTAGTCGGTTGGCCCGCAAATTCGGGAATTCATCCCTTCGCTCCTGCCGGTACAACGCGAACGGTGAATTATCCGACTCTTACTTCGGATGTGGGTATTAGTCACTTAGCGGTATTTCCAGATAGTAGAATATATGTAGAAAGGGAATTCGGAGTAAATACTTTAAGATTTGCAACAGAGAAAACGGTAAAAAGAATCAATGGAAATATCGTAAACTCCGTTTCTATAAATGGAAAAGACTACACACCAGGGCTATTAAGCGATATAACTTCCAAATACACGGAAAAACTTGGATTATCTATCAACAAATATAGTATTATCGGATCAGGTACTTCCTCAGGTGGCGCTTCATCATTTGCCGCGCGTTTTTCTCATGGCATAGGCACACCGACAGAAGGTTTTATCGGCGACGTCTTTTTTCTACCAAATAGTAAAATTCATCGTATTGATAATCCAACACTACCAGAGCTTAATGGCCATCTTGCACTTGGGCCTGAAGGAGGCTTCATTTCTTACTATGGAGAAACTATAGTGCCTCGCACGCTTCTCGGGCCCGCCGAATTCTATCGCTTTGGAAGCTCCCTTGGGGGAGCTGGAACGACCACCGCCTTCATACCAAACTCAGGAGGGTATTGCCAGACAGCATACTCAGCTCACAGCCGCACCTTCGCCCCAGATCAAAGCCTCCTGAATGAGTGGCAGCATCCGTTTATTTCGTAGCGATACCGAGCCATTTAGCTGCATAGACTGAAGAAGAATACGCCCTAAATCATTCAGTTCAGATACCGCTTCGATCGTCTCCCCAACAACAATAAAACTTAAAAAGCTCCGCCGGAGCGGAGCTTTTTTCATTCGCTGACCGTAGGGTCCCGACCGATCAGGCGCTTTCGCGCAATTCGGCATCCGGCTAGCGGCGAGCCTCTCAGACAACAGACCGCACTGTAAATCGTCGCAACTTGCCACGCTCTACCGCATCAACGACAATTCACTATCCAAGCTATCAATGAGAGGAGTCAGCTATGGGATGGACCGAAGTTTGGAAAGATTTAGAAAAATCGCTGAATCTAGGCACCGTTGCAGCTTCAGAAATAAATCATACGAGAGCGGAATTCACGATAGGTGCCGCGATACCACATGGCTTTACTGGGGCATATCCATATCGCCCAACGCGAGGAATGGAATATGCGCCAGCAGGTCCGACCGCTTCTTACGTTAGCGTTTCCAAATTAGCCGTTTTTCCCGATAGTCGAGTATTTGTAGAAACAAATAACATCAATCAAAATAATAATCTAACAATTGTTTCCGAGAAATACACGAGGATAAATCAATCGACGCACAAAATATCGATAAATAATCTGTATTACACAGCGAGTGATCTAGCACAAATGGCAACTCGTTATGCCACAAATACCAACACACATCTCGATGCGCTATCCATTGTTTTAGATTATACCGCCAGAGGTACAAATCCATATGCCGCAGGGGTTGCGCATGCCTCTCAATTACCAACAACAGGCATTGTCGAGAACGCTTGGTCACTGCCGAGCAGTCGTATCGAACCAATTGCCAACCCAAACAACCTACCAGCACTTAACGGTTACGTGGTCAACGTCCTAGATCCATACAGACTCCCTCATATTTATGATAGTATACCATTCGATACAACAGATGAAGTTCTAGGAGCTAGACATTACTATGAAAGAGATGGGAGCAACTACGGCCTCCGATTTCGTACCTATAGGCCAGATCGCTCTGTTTTAGTAGATTACGAATATCCAACGCACCTTGGCTATTAAACTCTAACATTAGCTATTGAACTCCAGATGCCCATTCCATAAAAATAAGCACGATATGTGCCCAGTTATAAAAATCGAGATCGCCACAACTCAATCAGAGCAGCTTTCAAGCAAACTTCGCCACAGTCCAATAAACAAAAAAGCTCCGCCGAAGCGGAGCTTTTTTTGTTTATTGACCGTAAGGTGCGGACCGATCAGGCGCTTTCGCGCATTTCGGCATCCGGCTCGCGCAGCACGTAGCCGCGGCCCCAGACGGTTTCGATGTAGCTCTGGCTACCGGAAACCGCGTCAAGCTTCTTGCGCAGCTTGCAGATGAAGACGTCGATGATCTTCAGTTCCGGCTCGTCCATACCGCCATAAAGGTGGTTGAGGA
>JAEXXS010000009.1 GCA_023451915.1 Pseudomonadota bacterium
TCTTGCCCTTGTCGTTCTTCAACCAGGGCGCGGTGATCGCCGTGCGCTTGCCGGAGAGAAGCGACTGGTAGACCCAGCCTTCCGTGCCATCGGCATCGCGGATGCGTCGCCAGTTGTCATATTCCTGAATGATCTCGACCGGCAGCCCCGACTTCATGAAAAGCCACGACACCGGATAGTCACGCCCCGGACCGATGCGCAGATTAACGCGAGCCGGCTTGAGGCTGACGAAGCGCGGCACAGGCAGGCCGCTCGCGCCGGTCGCCGTGCCGGTTGCTTCCGTTTCGGCTGCATGCACGCTGATCGGTGCTGCCGCGAACAGCAGCAGCAGACACGTCGCAAAGGCTATGAAAAAGCGCTTTACCGACATGTTCTCAGCCAAAAACCTTAGGGGAAGTACTCTATTCACTGCGCCTCTCGCCGTCCTGTTCATTCCCCAAGACGGTCATGCCTTCAGCGGAAGCGTAAAACGGCGGGGGCTGTCCGGCATCGTGACCGTCTTGTTTATCGGTCCTGTTTTTCTTTGTCTTTGCCCCGCCGCCTTGATAGAGATGAGCAGCCGAAGCAATATCCCATATTGCACCTTCTTGGTTAAAGAGGTCTCAACATGAAGCTTCAGCATATAAGTTTGCCCGGAAACAGGCTCACAAAACGGGGTGGAGATGTCGAACAAAAAGAAGCCGCTGGTCGTTCTTACGAGAAAACTGCCGGACCCGGTGGAAACCCGAATGCGGGAACTGTTCGATGCTCGTCTCAATATAGACGACCACCGTATGACCCAGCCGGAAATCATCGCCGCGCTGAAGGAAGCCGATGTTCTGGTGCCTTGTATCACCGATGTGATCGACGCCGCCGCCATTGAACAGGCCGGACCCAATCTCAAGCTGATCGCCAATTTCGGCAATGGCGTCGACAATATCGATGTTGCAGCCGCCGCAAAGCGTGGCATCACCGTGACCAATACGCCGAATGTCCTGACCGAAGATACCGCCGATATGACGCTGGCGCTGCTTTTGTCGGCACCGCGCCGCCTCGTGGAAGGCGCGAATGTGCTCAACGAGCGTGACGGCAAATGGCCGGGCTGGTCGCCGACCTGGATGCTCGGACGCCGCATCTGGGGCAAGCGCCTCGGCATTGTCGGCATGGGGCGCATCGGCACCGCCGTGGCGCGCCGCGCCAAGGCTTTCGGCCTGTCGATCCATTATCACAATCGCAAGCGCGTCAACCCGCAGGTTGAGGAAGAGCTGGAAGCGACCTATTGGGACAGCCTCGACCAGATGCTGGCCCGGATGGACATCATCTCGGTCAATTGCCCCTCGACCCCGGCAACATTTCACCTGCTGTCGGCCCGTCGCATCGCGCTGATGCAGCCCACAGCCTATCTGGTCAACACGGCGCGCGGTCAGATCATCGATGAAAACGCATTGATCGAGCTGATCGAGCAGGGCCGCATCGCCGGTGCGGGGCTGGACGTGTTCGAGAACGAACCGGCCGTCAATCCCCGCCTGCTGGCGCTTGCTGAAAAGGGCAAGGTTGTGCTGTTGCCGCATATGGGTTCGGCCACGATTGAAGGCCGCATCGATATGGGTGACAAGGTCATCATCAATATCAAGGCCTTCGTCGACGGGCATCGCACGCCGGATCGGGTGTTGCCAAACCGAGTCTAGATTCGGCTGTTCGCTTTGCCATCGATGAATTTCAGAACCGTATGGGCGTAAAGCCGGGGATTTTCCACCGGCACGCCATGGCCTGAATCCGGCAGAATAATCAGTTCGGCGCCGGGAATTTGGCTGGCGATGAATTCCGTATGTTCCCGCGTAACGGCCGTATCGTGATCGCCGATTACAATGGCCGTGCGCACCGCAATCTGTGACAGAGCTTCGTCGGAGTAATTGGGTTCATTCGCCCAAAGCGCATGGATTTCCTTGTCGATGCTTTCGTAATGGCGAAGCTCGGGGATGGGACGCCCCTCGGCCCGCGCTTCGATATAACCGGTATTCCCCTCCGGCGAGACGTTGGCGGCCTGCGCAAAAAGGCTGTTGAGGCGCTCGGGGTAACGCATGGCGATATCGAGCCCGATAATGCCGCCATCGCTCCAGCCGACCAGATCAACCTTGTCGATATGCAGAAAATCCAACAGCGCCACATAGTCATCCGCCATCAGGCCATAGGTGAGCGGCTCACTCGTGCGGGTGGAGCGGCCCTGCCCGCGACTATCAGCAACAATCACCGTGTGATGACGGGCCAGTATCGGCAATTGTGCGTCCCATACATGCTGGTCGGAAAGACCGCCCGGTATCAGCAGGATCGGCGGTCCCTTGCCGACGATCCTGTAATACATTTCGATACCGTTGACCTCAGCAAAGGCGGCAGGCAAAGCGGGGATGGTCACACGCGCTCTCCTTTCGGGAGAAACCGCTGAAGGAATGAGGACGGCAAGACCAAGCACCACGGCAACAAAGCCTGCCCCTTGAAATATCCTGTTTCCCTTCATCGGCCCGACCTTTCATGGACCTGTTTAGAGCACTTGCATAAGCGCAATCACGGTCTGCGGATCAGTGTCGGCAGATCGTAGAGATAAGCGATGCGCTTGATTGCATCCTGCAATGGTTCCAGCGTCACCGTCATAGTGTGGCCGCTGGCATGGATCAGCATGTCGGGCGCAGCGCAGATCGCGACATGCCCCTTCCAGAATACGAGATCGCCGCGCTGGAGATTGGAATAATCCGCATTCGGCTCCACCACCGTGCCCAGCGTATTCTCCTGCATGTCGGAATCACGCAGAACCTTGCGGCCCGCGACCCACATGGAAAGCTGCACCAGACCGGAGCAATCGATACCGAAGCCAGATGTGCCGCCCCATAGATAGGGCGTGTGCAGCAGCGTTTCCGCCACGCTTACATAATCTGCCGCGTGTTCGCCGATCGGCGCCAGATGGCGTGCGATCATCGCCTCGCCGCTTTCCAGCAACGCATATTGGGTGCCGCGCGTTTCAGCCGAGCCGACAATGCGAACGCGTGAGCCAAGGGACAGCGCCTGCGTGTGCGGGAAACGCAAATCTGCGCCGGGATAGATAAAGCTTCGCGGCACGATGACCATATGCGTGGCGTCGCCCTGCGGCTTCTCGATGAACGAGGCCGAGACATAGCCCGTATAGCCGTCGCGCTCGGCCTGCACCCAGCACCAGCCGTCCATTTCCTCGAAGACGCGCACTCTGTCGCCAAAAATGATCTGTGTCTGGGGTCCGCTGTCGGGGCGCGGTTCGCTGCGCAAATCCACCACCGGCGCGGTTACCTGCATTTCGGTCCCGGCGATAAAGCGGGCCGCCTGCACCTTCTCATTCAATCGCTCATCGGCGAGATCGGCGCGATAGGCGTTGAGGCGACGGTCGAGCGTGGTCACATCGGAACTCATTGGCAGACACTCATAAAGGTAACTCTCTGGCTTTGGCGATCACCAAATCGCCCAGTCGTTCAACATAAAGCGCACCGGCGACTGTTCTCTTCACTAGCACATTTCGCCGGTCTTTTTCATCACGATGACGGGATAGAAGGTCGAGCGCACCCATCGTATCGAGTGCGCGCGTGATCACCGGCTTCGTCACATCCAGTTTTGCCGCAAGCCCGCGCACCGTATGCGGCGGCGGCTCCAGATAGATTGTCAGGAGGATAGCCGCCTGTCGCGTCGTGAGATCGGGCATCTCGTCGCGCACCTGCCCGAGCGACAGGGTTTTCAGCAATGTCAGCGCCTGTATCGGCTTCAACTCAATTGGCATCTGGCGGCATCCGTTATCCTCTAAGCCAAGGATTGTTTCGGAACCGTTTTATTCAACCTGCTTTCCATCATTCTGGCAAGAACTTTATGATAGCCAACAAAAAAGCGGCCGAGGCCGCTTTCTCAAAAACCTTCGAGGTTCAATCCTTTTACTGCGTCTTGCGACGAAGGCGGACAATGATATCGACATTGACGATTTCCATGCCTTCCGGCGCATCCGGCATGTTGGCAACCGTCGGCTGCCCGCGCTCGCCATGCGGAATATCAAACACGACATTTTCCCCTTCGAGGAAGAAGTGCTGATGGTCCGAAATATTGGTGTCGAAATAGGTCTTGGAGCCTTCCACCGCGATGATGCGCAGCATTCCGGCTTCCGTAAACTGGTGCAATGTGTTGTAGACGGTGGCGAGAGACACCGGCACATCGGCCATGACCGCCTGTTCGTGGAGGTCTTCAGCGGACAGGTGACGATCGCCTTGAGCAAAAATCATGCTCGCAAGCGCAACACGCTGGCGCGTCGGACGCAGGCCAGCCTCGCGGAGCCGTTCTTCCATAGAGACCGTCGAGTGGGTATGTGGAGACTGCATATTCACCGTTGGTTCCGTTACAAGCTTGTAGCAAATTCGTCAAAGATTGAACGGGCTGTTGCCCATTGCATACTGACATTGATATATGCCGTTGCGAAATAAGTATCAATAGGCTTGG